>SKPR01000256.1 GCA_007119455.1 Candidatus Brevefilum sp.
CGCTTAACCGCCTTGAAAGGCCCCAGTCCTTCCACGGCAATCACCGGGACGACCAGGAAAGTGACCACATTCCAAGCTGCCCCTAACAGCGAGGCAATAAATGAGCCAATCCCGCTGCCCCTTTTCCTGGAATTGCTTGACACCATATTCAAAATCAGACCAACTGTGGCCGACACAAGCGCCCAACCGGCGATGGGCACGATGTGTGACAGAGCGATGTTGAAACCGTCTTTCACCGTTGGATCTCCGCCGCGCAGGCGGATCATGGCGGCCCCAACCAGGGCTGTACTGTTGAAAAACACCACTGTGTATTGCACCAGGTAGAACAGGAACAAGACGATGTATCCAAACACCGGCATGCCTGTCGCCAGGATGTTGTCGAGGATGTTCCCGACCAGCGTGGGGATCAGGAACGTCAGCGTGATGAAAAACATCACGACAGCTGAAATCAGGGGAAAGATGATCAGCTCTTTGTCCTTTTTGAGTACTTCCAGGCTGGCTTTGGCCAGAGTCCAGCTCCGTTTAATACGTTCCATGATAAGTCCTTTCAGTTTTATGATAATGAACAGAATAATTGTATATGACCTGTCTGGCGCTTGTCAACCGGTTTGTTTTGCCGTTGTGTGTTTTATACCTCCCCAATCACTCACATCATCGTTGCCATGCCAATATCAAGCCAGGCATAAAAAACCATACCTCATGCCTTGAAAAACAGACCATTTTGGTCTGATTAATGGTAATATTAAAAACAGGCGTTTAAAACAAATGATTTGAAAGGTTTTTATGTGATGAATGACCATCTGGTGTATGAAGTTGCTTTATCCCATCCCTACGAGGAAGCCCTCAACATCGTAGAAAAAGCGTTAAATGCCGAAGGCTTTGGGATTATGACCCACGTCGATGCCCAGGCCACACTCAAAGAGAAACTGGGCGCCGATTTCAGGTCTTACAGTATCCTCGGTGCCTGTTACCCGCCCCTGGCCCACCGCCTGCTTGAAGCTGAACCCAAATCCGGATTATTATTACCGTGTAAGGTCACTGTAGAAGCGGCAGATGGAAACGGCAGTATCGTGAGGTTCATCAATCCGCAGATGATGGTTACCCTCGATATCAGCGACAGTCCAGTAATTGCCCAGGTTGCTCAAGAAGCTGAAGAACGGATCCAGCGGATTGTCTCTTCATTGGAAGCATTGTAGCGATCCAATTACAAGGGTAGGAGAAAGTGGTCGGATTAACGGTGATTGAAGTTTAAGTTATTCACTTTCTCCCCCTGACACGATCCATATATTTTTCTCGTCAGTGGTTCAACGCGTCAAAGTCACCCGGTAGATATACCGGTCGATACCGCCAAACTTGTATTTATAAGCCTCATCACCGCGCATAAAATCGAATTCTTTGATGCCATTCTCAATTGCCCATTCGATCAAATAAGCCAATAACACCCAGCCGGGTGAAAAATCCCGATATTCCCATTCCCAGCCCGAGTTATAGAGCCACAGGCGGTCATTAAATTGGAACGACATATTCGCTGCGGCTTTTTCACCATCCAGCGTGAAGAATGCCAGTTGGAGCCAGCCCAGCTCATATGCCGTCCGGGCGGTGTTGTGGATATGTGCTCGCATATCATCAGTCAGGAAATCTTTTTTATTGGGGTCTTGCGCCATCATCGCGATAAAAGCTTCTGTTTCCGCATCAAGATTATGCTGATCACCAACAAAATAAAAATCAGCTTCTGCCAGGCTCTGTTCGACATTTCGCATCTTACGCCGGATCTCATGGCGTTGTTTTTTATCGATCCCGGCCAGGTAGGTGTCATAATCCTCAGGAAGGGGGATATAAGGCGATGGCTGAAGCCGGACTTTTTTATAATCCCAGCCAAGCTCATCTGCCGTAGATTCCAGCGCAGTCAAGGTGGGTGAATCCTCCAGGATATTATAAAGGTCCAGCACCTGCCAGGTTGGTACTGAGCTTTCATTGGTCAGGAAATCCAGTAACCCGCTCAGGAAAGGCCGCAGGTCCTCAGTCCTGACGATGAAATCCAGAAAATCAGAGACCTCGATCGCGCCGACAAACATCAAAGCCCGCTTGCCAAGGATATTCTCAGTCTGGAATAGGGGCGCTACCCCAATCAATCGCTCGCCCTCAAAGGCAGCCACCAATACCAGCTCGCTTTCTTGGGGCCACTCGCCGCCGCCCCGGGTTTTCCACCAGGTCTGCTGATATTCAAATGTCAGAAACGGCACATGACTTGCACTCTCTGTTACAAGTTGATTCCATGCGTCCTTGTGGCTTGCCAGGTCGTCAAAGTTGTTGTATTGTTTAAATTCCATAAAAAAATTATACCAAAGCACAGGACGTGTATAATAAAGTTGTCGAACCGATTTCTTAACTGGCCAGGTGCCCATGTATGATCTGAACTATTTACCCATTCACCGTCATCAAGGACAGCCCATTCCCCAATTACCGGGTTTTCAGATGAGCCGTCCCCCTCGCCGCGCCACCCGCAGTCGCTCGGAGGATTTGCTGATGATGTCTCTGATATTAAAATCAGGTGACAGCATTCCCGCTGAGACACAACAGGCCTGGTTGAACAGGCTCAGCCAGACTTACTTCAAAACCAGTGGATCGGTAACCTCTGCCTTGCGGTCCTTGATTGAAACCCTGAACCTGACATTGATGGAAAAGAACCTGAAACTGGCGAAGGAAGGTAGAGCCACCACGGCTGCAATCAATATGGTCGCCGTGCACCGCCGGCATCTTTATATCGTCCAGAGTGGTCTGGCCCATGCCTTTACCCTGAATCACCAGGGTCTCCAACATTTTTCCGATACCGCTCAAACAGATCGCGGCCTGGGCTTCAGCCGGAGCCCGGCCATCCGCTATTACCAGGCCGATCTGGGAACCGGTGCCTATCTTTTTATGACCGATACCCCGCCAGCCACCTGGACAGAGGAACAGCTTATCTCCGACGGTTTTCCCAGTCTGGATCAACTCCGCCGCCGTCTGCTTCATCAGGCTTCGCCCACCTTCAGGCTGGATCTTGTGCAGATCACCCCGGGTGAAGGGCTGCTCAAAACAACTCAACCCGTTGCTGAAACCCGCCAACCACAACCAGCCAGCGAGTCGGTACCAGCACAATCTATAGAAATGCCTGCATCAGAAGCGACCAAAGCAACGGTTGTTGTGGAAAATGATCCACAATCCATTGACTTATCGGATGAGCCTGGGGTGGATGAGACCCAGAAGGTTGAGAGCTCACCATCTGCAGAACCGCAACCAGAACCACAACCAGAACCGAAACCAGAGTCACCGGAAGAGTCAGAATCAGCAGATGGTATTGAATCCGCGGCTGATGAGCAAACAGGGCCGGTCACAACCGGACAATCGGTTAATGCGAGTCACCAGGAAGATGTTGCTGAACAAAGTCCGGCAACTGAACAAAAATTCCATCGCCCATTGCATCAGCCAACGGAGCGTGTGCCAGACCGGAAAACTTCAGCGCGATCGGCTAATAAAGTCAGCTTCAAAGATCGGCAGGAAACCATCCGCCAGGATGTTTTAGAAAGCCTGGCGCTATTTTTCGGCTGGTGGCGCAAGACAGGTGAGAAAGCCAATCATGCCATCAAAAGTTTTTACGGTCGCCTGGCACCGGAATCTGATGGACAATTACCAGAAGTGTCCCGGAAGACGATGATCATGATCGCCGTGATCGTCCCGCTGGTCGTGGTGGGGATCGCGGTAGGTGTTTACCTGGCACGCGGGCGTTCATTGCAACACCAGTTTTATTTCCAGCAGGCCGAGGTGGCAATTGTCAATGCTGCTGCGGCTGAGGACCCGGCTGTTCAAAGGGATTATTGGGTGCAGGCCCTATCCTCCCTGGAGGAGGCGGAAAACTTCCGGCGAAACACTGAACTTATCGAGATGCGCAGGCAGGTTATGACGGAACTCGACCGCCTGGATGGTGCGGTTCGGCTGAGTTATCATCCTGCAATTATTGGATCGCTGCCTTCAGAGATCGAAATTACCCGTATTGTCTCATTTGGGCCTGACCTTTACATGCTGGACGGGTCAGAGGGACGTGTGCTGCATGCCACCCGGGGAAGCCAGGGTTACGAAGTCAATGTCAATTTTATCTGTGGGATGGGAAACTTCAGCGGGGGTCGTGTTGATCGTCTGGTGGATATGGCACCCCTGCCGCTCAACAACCCCTTCCAGGCCCATATTATAGCTGCAGATGCGATCGGGAATGTTGTTTTCTGCGGACCAGGACAGGATCCGATCGTTCAGTCACTCCCGGTCCCCGAAACCGTTTTGGGTGAGATCACACGGATTGCCTACGAAGGCAACTTCCTTTATACGCTTAATCCCGCTGTTGAATCGGTAAGAGTCTACCTGGCGACCAATTGGCAGTTCCTGGACACCCCGCGTGAGTTCTTTGGCGGTGAAGCGGCAGCCGTGAGACCCCGGCTCACACATATCGTTGATCTGGCTGTGAATGGCACTGACCTTTATCTCTTACAGGGGGATGGACAGATGGTGAGCTGCACCGCAACCGGTCTGGCGGCAAACCCGGTTAATTGCGAGAACCCGGTCACCTATGTGGATGGGCGTCCGGGAAAAGAAGAGCAATCCATTACCCTGCCGGCCAATGATTTCACCTCGGTCATCTACACCGCCCCACCTGACCCTTCAATCAGCATCTTTGATGCCGCTACTGCAGATATTTACCGGTTGTCCCTGCGCTTCAGGCTTCACCAGCGCCTGCGCCCTGAGTTAGGCGCTTATGAAGTTAACCCAACCGAAGCCACCGCCTTCACCATCGGCATTGATCGGATCGCCTTCATCGCCTTCGGCAACCAGGTCTTTTATGCCTATGTGGAGTGATGGTGAATGGTTGATCGGGAACCAGGAATCAGGTTAAAGTTAATAGGTTTTAGTTGATTTGGTAGTAGTATATTGTGATTATTTTTCCGGGCGGGTCACCCGTGACCCAATAACCAATACCCAATTCCTAATACCAAATACCTAGTACCCACTCACCATTCACCTCTCCCCATTAATGTTACAATAGGCTTCAACAACCAATACCAATTCGGATGAGGAGTCTTATGGGAAATATTGATCCAAGAATTGAGGTTCTGCGCGAGCTGCGCAAACAATCAAAACAGGGTGGAGGACAGGAACGGATAGATCGCCAGCATGCCAAAGGAAAATTAACAGCCAGGGAACGTCTGGATTTACTCCTGGACGAAGATAGCTTCACCGAGCTGGAACCCTTCGTCACCCAGCAGGCCGATGCAGATGAGGAACCTGTTTTGGGTGATGGGGTTGTTACGGGATATGGGACTGTCGATGGGCGGGTCGTTTATGTTTATGCCCAGGATTTCACTGTTAAAGGCGGAGCCCTGGGAGAAATGCACAGTCACAAAATCTGCCGGGTCATGGACCTGGCAGCGGCCAACGGAAGCCCCATCATCGGCCTGATTGATTCGGGCGGCGCCCGCATCCAGGAAGGGGTCAAGAGTCTGGGTGGGTATGCTGAAATTTTCAAACGCAACGCCCTTTATTCGGGTGTGGTTCCCCAAATCAGCGTGATTCTCGGTCCCTGTGCGGGTGGGGCAGCTTATTCTCCTGCCCTGACTGATATGATCGTCATGGTCGAAAAGCAATCCTTCATGTTCCTGACCGGTCCTCAGGTCATCAAGACCGTCACCGGTGAGGATACCGATTTTGAATCCCTGGGGGGCGCTCAGGTTCACCTGAGTGTGAGCGGTACTGCCCATTTCACCGCTCAGGACGAAGAAAGCGCCCTCGCCCTTGTGCGGTATGCCCTCGGGTATCTGCCATCCAATAATATTGAAAATCCCCCCGTTAAAGATAACGGTGATAGCCCGCTCCGGCTGGCAGATGAACTGAACGAGTTGGTGCCAATGGACCCCACTGAGCCATACAGCATGCACTCAGTTATCAATGCCGTCTCCGATCGGGACTCCTTTCTGGAGTGGCAGGCTGGATATGCCCAGAATGCCATTATAGGCCTGGCACGTTTTGACGGTGTCCCGGTGGGGATCATAGCCCAGGAGCCCAGTGTCATGGCGGGTGTCATCGATATTGATGCTGCCGACAAAATCTGCCGGATGGTCCGTCTCTGTGATGCCTTCAACCTGCCCCTGGTCACCTTTGTGGACTCGCCAGGTTTCCTGCCCGGGGTGGGACAGGAACACCGCGGCATCATCCGCCACGGTGCCAAGGTTTTATTCGCATATTCCGAGGCTACGGTGCCCAAGATCAGCATTGTCACGCGTAAGGCTTATGGTGGTGCCTATGTGGTGATGAGCAGTAAATATCTGGGCACGGATATCAATTACGCCTGGCCTAGTGCGGAGATTGCCGTAATGGGCCCTGAAGGGGCCACCAACATTCTCCACCGTCGGGATCTGGCTCAGGCTGAAGACCCGGAGGCTGAGCGAAAGCGCCTGGAAGCGGAATACCGTGAGCGCTACCTGACGCCGTATGCAGCTGCCCATGCGGGTTACGTGGATAATGTAATTGAACCGGCTGAAACTCGCCCGATGATCATCAAGGCGTTGGGGGCGATCCGGCAAAAAACCGAGGCACATCCGCCCCGGAAACATGGCAATATGCCGGTCTGAGAGGTGATGCAATGATGCCGATCCAACAGGGTTTACTGATCACCGTACTCGGGATGATCCTGGTTTTTGTGGTGATCTTCATTTTATGGGGCTTGATGTTCCTGTTATTGCAGATGACATCAAAGAAAAAGGCAGAAGAGGTTAGAGGTGTGGAAGATATTGAACTCCAGACCCCGTTGAGGCCGACAGTGGAATCTGTGGAGAAGCAGCGCCGAGCGGTGGCCGCAGCCGTGGCCGTGGAACTGGCTACTATGGATTGCAGGGCTGCTTCACTCACGATCCCCGGTGGAGAGAAATTCGGTCAGTTAACCCCCTGGCAGAGCGCTCACCGCACCCGCCTTTTGGAACAGAGACAACGAACGAGGATGAACGGATGAAATATACTGTTGAAATAGATAACCAGAATTTTGTGGTGGAAGTTGAAGATATTCATGCCCGGCCGGTCGTTGCCATCGTTGATGGCGAACGGTTTAATGTCTGGCCCGAGACCGGGGATGATTCTGCACAGCAGAAAAGCCTATCACCCACCATTTCAGTACCCGAACCGGATCAGGATCTGCGGGCCCTTGAACCAACCGGTGATACCGCAGCCAGTCAGCAGGTCCTTTCTCCCTTACCCGGTGTGATTGTCACGATCCCGGTAGAGCCAGGTGATACCGTCACCCGCGGTCAGGAGCTTTGCACCCTGGAAGCGATGAAAATGAAAAATGCCATTCGGTCAGCACGGGATGGTACCATTGATTCGGTGGATGTCAGTGTGGGGGATCAGGTCAGCCACGGTCAGGTCTTGATGACCTTTGAGGACTGAGGGGAATTGACATGGATTTTGCACTCATTATTGAAGAGATAACCAGCGCAATTGTCAATTTCACCCTGGGCAATGGGATTATGATCGGCGTTGGCATTATCTTGATTGGCCTGGCGGTGTTCAAGGAGTATGAGCCTGTCTTGTTGCTGCCAATCGGTTTTGGCTGCATTCTGGCCAACCTTGGCATGTCGGCCGATACGGGCTTTATGAAGGTGATCTATGATGCAGGAATCGCCAACGAACTGTTTCCTCTATTAATCTTTGTCGGCGTGGGAGCCATGATCGATTTTAGCCCTCTGCTGGCACAACCCAGGATGGTTCTATTGGGCGCGGCTGGTCAATTTGGCATTTATGGAACGCTGATTCTGGCCTTATTATTGGGTTTTCCGATGAATGAGGCGGCTTCAATCGGGGCCATTGGGGCAATCGACGGGCCGACGGCCATCTTTGTGAGTGGCAGGTTGGCGCCGAATCTTCTGGCGCCGATCGCGGTGGCGGCCTACTCTTACATGAGCCTCATCCCCATCATCCAGCCGCCGATTATGAAACTGCTCACCACCCGTAAGGAGCGTTTGATTCGGATGGATTACGCTCCCCGTCCGGTCTCCCGCCTGACTCTGGTCATTTTTCCCCTTTTTGTGACATTGATCGTCAGCCTGGTTGCGCCGGATGCTGCACCTCTGATCGCCGCGTTGATGTTGGGGAACTTATTACGTGAAAGCCTGGTGGTGGATCGTTTGAGCAAATCCGCCCAGAATGAAATCATCAATATTGCCACATTATTCCTGGGCCTGGCAATTGGTGCCACCATGCGTGCGGATACTTTTCTCAACCTGGAAACCCTGGCGATCCTGGCATTGGGTTTGTTCGCCTTTATCCTTGACACGGTGGCCGGTTTGCTCTTTGGAAAACTGATGGCCTGGATAACGGGCGGTAAGGTCAACCCCTTGATTGGCGCTTCCGGAATCAGTGCCTTCCCGATGGCAGGGCGTTTATCAGCTAAGATGGCCCAGGATGAAGATTTTGAGAACTTTATTCTGATGCACGCCATTGGCGCTAATACTGCTGGTCAGTTGGGTAGTGTGATCGCAGGCGGGCTCTTGTTGGCCCTGGTCACAGGATTTATCTGATCAGAATATTCTCGATATCGGATTAAACAAACGCAAGAGGTAGTCAGTTATCTTTTTCTTTTAAGGATTTAGGTGTCCAGAAACCGATCAGGTCGCCCATGCTGTCAATGTTGATGTCCTGCCAGTGGTCCAACGCCAGAACCAGATAGCCGAGACCGGCAGTGGGGACGGCTTCGATCTCGCCGTCAATAATCTGTAAATAAGCTTCTAAACCCGGGTTGTGGGCCACAATCATCACAGTTTGAACATCATCTTCAAGTGGCTTCAGGGCTTGTATGAAATCCTGTGGTTCACCCATGTAGAGCTCATCTGAGTGGTGGATGTCTTTCTGATATTCCAGTGCATCAACCACAATCTTAACTGTTTCACGGGCGCGGGTTGCGGTGGATGAGAGGATCAGGTCAGGGATCAGGTCTTGTTTTTTGATGACTTTGGCGATGCGCTTGGCATCCTTTCGCCCCCGTTTCTTTAAAGGGCGTTCGTGATCTTCCAGGTTGTTATCCTTCCAACTGGATTTAGCGTGCCGCATTAATAAAAGGGTTTTCATCCCTGTTGCTCCTATAAATTCAATTGATTGATGTCAATAATGAATGATATCATGCCCTGCTGAAAAATGTGAACCCATCCTTTGCGATTGCCCAATATTTGTAGGGTGGGGTCTGGTTTCCTGCACTCTGCGTGTTTGTACAGGGTGTGACCGCACCACTTTTCCTGTCAAAGGCCTTCTCGAGGAGAAGCTGTCTGCGCAGCAGACTGATGAGGTGAAAATGGCACACCGATTAGTAGCAATGCAGAACCCGCACCTTCTGTTGGTGGAAGCAAAATGAACTGAATATTTCACGTACACATTCAACAATATCAAAACAAATGACTTTGCAATTGCCCTATATTTGTAGGGTGCGGTCTGTATTTGACCGCACCACTTTTCCTATCAAACACCTCCTCGAGGAGAAGAGGGGGTTAGGATTCCCATCGAGAAGAAGTTGTCTGCGCAGCAGACTGATGAGGTAGGAATTTATTAGTGTAATTATGAGATCGATTTACAAAGCTAACCGAATAAAGACGAATGAATGAAAGAAATACATCATCCAGCACTACGTGCAATCTTATCCTAGAGGAGCGGGCTATTGCCAGCAAGAATGGTGCGGTCAAACCCGGACCGCACCCTACAGGTTTGCAGATTATGCTCGAGGGGAAAATATTTTAAGGCTTCTCCTCGAAGAGAAGCTGTCTGCGCAGCAGACTGATGAGGTGATTTATTTCTGTCAACACTTGATACATTACACCGAATGAATGAACGATTTACCCGCTAACAAAACAAACTTCAAGCCGCATTTTGATCAATCGGATACGTTGCAGCCGCCGCCATGGCAGCCCGAATATGGTCAAGATCAATATCCGTGGGGAGGGTGCAATCAGCACCGATGATCAAATGTCTCGGTCCAAATTGATCAATGACTTCGTGTACTTTTTTACGAATTTCACCCTGATTGCCTTCGACGATCACGCCGGTATTATCCAGACCGCCCAGAATCGTTCGGTCAAACAGGTTTTTGCCGGAGGTCATGGTGATGTTCTTTGTGCCTGTGACGGCCCAATTCACCACGTCACCGGGGTAATTGCTGTAAAGATATAAGCGGATATTATCACGGCAGACATGGAGGATATTGAAATCGCTTTTATCTTTGATAGCATTCAGCACCGTCAGATCATGGGGCTTGATGACCTTAAGAAAGGTCTGCTCGTCAAAGCGGTCCACTTCACCGCCCTGGGCTGAGAAGTAAATCCCATCTGCCCCGGCCTCCAGGCAGGCGACAGCAAATTCTGCCAGGCTTTCAGCAATGGTTGCCAGCCCGATGTTAACCGAATCGGGATCTGCACGCAGGTGCTCGGTTACCAGTTTGCCAGAAGCGTGATTCCCGGATGCATAAGGGTTGAAGATGGTGGTGGCTGTCAGGCATTCTCCCGCCAGTTCATCGGTGATCATCTTGATCTCATCCAATTGCGCCTGGTAAAAATCGCTCTTTAAAGGTGCTGGCTTGATTTTTCGCCAATCAGAGGGGTTCTTAATCTCTGTTTCCACCCGATAGGGGTGTTCATTCATGATTTTTAAAAAATCCGGGTTAACCGCCTGGTAATAATCCAGGTGGGCCTTCACGGATTCCTTGCCATGGGCTTGTTCTTCAGGAAAATGGAACCAGAAGCTGGCCGGTATTTGATCGGGCAGTTTTCCAGCCAGGACGGCTCTCACGCGTTCAATTTTGTTCATTGTCTTCCTCCTCATTTCGATTTTACCAGCATTTCTTTAAACGCTGAACTGCGGGAGGAATATCCCGCAGCTCAGCAACTCACCATTAAGGAGACATTTGGCCAAATTATGCTTGTCCTTGGCCTTATCTGATATTTATTATCCGACTTAAAAAGACAATATGCCACCTTTTGTACAGGGTTTATTTTAGATCTTCACAGCGTGGTAGATCTGCTGATCGCATCCACCGGAGCTTCTTGTGGTCAATTTAGGGCAGAAGATTATTTAAATCCTTAGATCAGGTTTGGCTGAAAAAGGCTGTCGTATACACTATAATGATCTGGACAAAACTGACGTTCAGGACAGTGTGTGACCTGACCCTGCCAGTTTGATTAATAACATAAAGCAATTCACAAGGAAGTTTAATGAACAAAGCGAATTTCTCTGATCCGATCAGCATACGACGCCAGATGGCTGCTGATCCACACCGTCCTCAATTCCATTTCCTTCCCCCTCACAACTGGATGAACGACCCCAATGGCCTTTTCTACTGGCAGGAGCGCTATCACCTCTTCTATCAATACAATCCCGATCAACCCCTGTGGGGGAATATCCATTGGGGCCATGCCAGCAGCCAGGACTTATTGCACTGGATTGATCATCCTGTTGCCCTTGCTCCCGATGAAGGTCAGGGCGATGAAAACGGTTGCTGGAGCGGTTGTATCGTGGATGACAGCGGCCTGCCATCCGCCATCTATACCGGGTTCATCAATTCGGTCCACACCCCTGTGATGCTGGCCAGGGCTCAAGACCCGGCTTTGGTGGCTTGGGAAAAAAGTCCGCATAACCCCATCCTGGACCAAAAACCAGCCGAGGTCAACGACACAGATTTCCGTGACCCGTATGTCTGGCGTGAAAATGATCGCTGGAAAATGGTGCTGGGCGCTGGGATGGCGGATGGCGATGGTGCGGTTTTGCTCTATGAATCCCCTGATCTACAATCCTGGGAATACCTCGGGCCGCTGTTCAAAGCCCAAACC
>SKPR01000075.1 GCA_007119455.1 Candidatus Brevefilum sp.
AGGGTCATGGCATCAGCCATTCCCTGGCAGGGATGGTATTTATTGTCTTCCATGTTGATGACCGGTGCGGATGACCACTTAGCAAATTCATCAATGATCTTGATGCTCTTCTCATATTCCCAGTCCACGACATCGCCGAGAATGCGGATGGCAATGGCGTCGCCCATGCTGGAGAGTACCCGGGCTACATCAGAGATCCTTTCAGAAGCGTAGCCTTTGTCTTCACCTTCCAGTGTGGGCAGGCGTGTTGCGGAGGGTTCCAGGAAGTGGGCATGGCCGCCCAGCTGGGTCATGCCGCCTTCGAAGCTGTTGCGGGTACGCAGAGAGGGGTTGAAGAACATCATGTGAAGGGTTCGTCCGCGTAGGATATCATCATGAGGACGGCGCATGGTGCGGTCAGCCTTAAGCTGCAGACCCAAATCCAACATGGACTCCAGTTCACCTTTAGTGAAATCCTGCACGCGAACAAAGTTTCTTCCCTGTAAACCGACGGTAATCATTTTGAACTTCCTTTCCTTTTGATAATAAAATTATTTACGAAATTATGGTTATAAATTTACGCAGCTTTGAAAATATTATGCACCTCCTCAACCGTGGCATGTTGCCATTTGTCCTTGTACTCCTCGCGTAACCGACGGCGGAGTTTGAGCGATTCTTCTTCAATGATTTGTGTAGCAATTTCAGGACGTTCAATCCAATGAGCAATTACATTGAAATCCTGATCATAGATCACAGCCACGGGGATGGATCGGTACAGGCCATCTTTGAGGTACTGGTCTCTGAACTTTGGAAATTTTTCCCTGCGGAAAACTCTGACGTCCCAGTCCGCTTGCTGAGCGATTTTCAATAACACAGGCATGTAATAGAGCACGTCGCCTGACCAAACTTCAGCAATCACCGCCATCTTGAGGTTATTTGGCAAGTTACTGGTTTGCGAGGCATTCAGGTCCATTGCATCAATGTGTTCTTCAAACTTGGCTCTATTGTCACCCATGCTCTCGATGAATTCGGCTGGTGTTTCGCCTTTGTTAAAAAGTGATTGGTCCATCTTCTATCCTTTTCCAAACATCTTTCGCCATTCATGACCAATTTTTTCCATGACAGATTCACGTCCGGTACGGCGCATGCGGTGCAAGCGCGGCATACCGAGCTGCCATTCCTGCATCCAGCGGGCTGCAAAATCTCCCTGTTCGGTTTCATTGAGGATGTTCTTGATCTCGTCATAATTGATCACTCGCGGTCCCGACATGCGGACGGCAAATTCTGCAGTTCGGCTGCTGCGTTCTGAGATATAGGCCTCGATACCAATTTCATCCATCACATCCACAACCGTTCTCAGTGAGCGGATGGCTTTGGCATAAGCAAAATAGGGTGGGTAGCCGTGATCAACCATGGTGTCGAAGACGGCTTTCATTAGATGGATCGTCCCGCCATAGAGCACCTGCTCTTCAAAATTGTCACCTTCGGTTTCAGATTGAAAGTCAACTTCAACCACGCCGACCCGGGTGCTGCCGACAGATTTGGCGATCGCCAGGACGATCTCCATGGCATCACCCGTCACATCCTGGTCGACGGCAACGGCACCGTAAATACCAGAGCCCTGTAAGAATTTCTCTCTCACCATGTGGCCGGGTGAATTGGGAACAAACAAAACCACATTGACATTATCGGGGGGGATAATCGCACCATACAAAATATTAAAGCCGTGAGCGAAGCTGAGGGTACAGTTGGGTTTTAAATTTTCGTGGATCGATTGGCGATAAACTGCCGGTTGGGCAGGATCTGCGATCAATACATGGACAATATCTGCCCTTTTGGTTGCTTCTGCGATAGAATAGACATCGAAGCCATCGGCTTCAGCCTCATCCCAATCGCTAAAAAGCTCGCGAGGGCCTGCACCCACAATCACATTCAAACCGCTGTCCCGCATACACAACGCCTGAGGGCCGCCCTGGATGCCGTATCCTAAAACAGCAATGACTTTATCTTTGATCGCATCAAGGCTGACATCCTCATTACGATATACTTGGTTTTCCATGGTGTTACTCCTAACTCTGTTTATGTTATTACTTAATTAAACCGATGGTCACTAAAGACCATCGATATAATCCCGATTTACATCCTTATAAAGCAGGTACGCTGATTTATCCCAACCTGTCGCATAAAAAAATTGGGGACAAAAGGGCGCCATATAAATGAAATCATCTTTTTGGACTTCCATAAAATCATTATTGAGCCAATAGACACCCTGACCATTGAGCATATAAAGCCCATGCTCCATAATGTGTGATTCAACGAAACTGAAATACACGCCCGGGTCAAAAACCTGGATGTTGATACCCAAATCGAAACTGAGCTGCTCGTAAGGTGTGAGGTGCTGCTCCATATAAGTATCTACCGGTTCAGCGGGCACATCGCGGTCGTTAGCTACAATTGGGTCAGGAATTTTGACCCCTTGAACTTCGATATATTGACGTCTGATCCATAAAGCCTGCGCGTCACGATCACCCGCATTATTGATTTCATAAGGCGTGTGGGGGGGTAACCAGAAGAAACCGCCAGGCACCATTTTATGGGTCCGGCCACCGGTATTGAGGCTGAGCTCACCGTCAATGAGATAGAAAAATTGCTCCAGTTCTTCATCGATAGGAAGGGTTGTACCACCACCTGTGGCAATCTCGAGTTCGTATTCTACGAATTTTGCACCTGATTGAGGCGTGGCCAGAACCTGAGCCAGAACGCCTTGAAATCGGGGCAGCTGGTTATCCACCCGATTTGCCTTAGGAAGTAAGCTGTAAATCCCTGGCTTATTGATGGCTCGGCATCGTGAGACGATATCACCCTGGCTGACGATTAATTTTTCTGTTTGCATTTTTTCTCCTTGTAATTTGTTTTCACATAGAATGCAGAACCTCAAGGGTCATATCATTCTGGAATTTGACAATAACGCAATGCGAATAAAGTAAGAAAACGGGTTGCTTCGATTAATTGCTCAAATTCAACAAATTCATCTGTACTGTGGGCTGATGCAGGGTCGCTCGGTCCAAATATGATGATGGGAATGCCATCACGAGCAAACCAGCGACCATCACTGGTTTGGAAGTATCCTGTTAAGGGCAATTCAATACCAGTTACTGCAGTTAATGAATTTTTTGCCAGGCTAACGAAAGGGTTTTCAGGTGATGTGTTGATGTTTGCAGCCACTTCGCCGGTTGAGAATAAATCAT
>SKPR01000167.1 GCA_007119455.1 Candidatus Brevefilum sp.
AACCAGGCCCTGCGCGCGCTCCTGCTTTACCCATACTCGCTCGAACAGGGACTTTGCCCTGCAAAATATTGGACACGTCATAAGGTTCTCCCACAATCCGATTAAGTCTATAACTCCATTATAAGCATAAGGGACTGCAAGTCAAACTAATTGCGGGATCATCCTGATTGCTTAGCGGGCACTTTCATTAAAAAACCAGCGATTTTGAATAACAAAGAGAATCGCTGGTCTTAATATCAAGGAATGGTCCGTTGGAAATTCTACAAATAGCCTTTGATGGCCGTGATCAGCGCCTCCTGGCCGGGTATCAGGGAAGAAAAGTGCAGATCGCCATTGATCAGGATGCACGGCAGGTTCTTGATGCCCATTTTCTGCATCCGGGCGATGTTCTCCGGTTTGGTGATCTTATATTCCACCATCTCCACCTGGCCGGCCATCGCTTGCGCGGCCCGTTCTGCTGCGTGGAGCATGTAAGTGCAGGCCGCACATGAAGCCGAGTCAAGGGTGAACACCTCCATCACCGGCGTTTCCCTTTCGCTGTAATTGGGGAGCTTGATCGCATCGAGGTCCATTTCCGCTGCCTCGTAGTTCGCCAGGATCAGACGGGCATTTTTCGTGTCACGGATGGCCTGTACGGTTGCGATCACATTCTCAATCGGCGTGTCGTAGGGCATGTCGCAGCCCGGTGAGAGGATCAGGTTGTGATGGTCGGGCAACTGGTCCAGCAGGTCGATCACATATTGCATATTATCTTCCTGTGTACCCAAAAGCATGCGCGAGGTCAGGGGGATATTGCCTTCCAGGATGATCTTGTAGCGGTCAGTGATCGGTTTTACAGCCAGCATATCGATATTTTCATCAACGGCAATACAATCCGGTCCTGTCTGGCACATCACCTCGATATTCTTGGTGGCATCACCGCACACAAAAAACGACGAAAATGCGCCCGCATCCCGGATGAAATCAAACACTGCGGTGAAGGGCTCAGCAAGGAAAGCTGTAAAGGTCCGCGGTGATACCTGAGAGGTCACCGGGTCAACCACGGCGATCACGTCCATGCCGGCCCTGATATATAAGTCTGCCATGCGGACGGCAACATCTTTCGCATAGGTTAATAAACCCATCAGAAATTGCGGGTCATCCATCGTGTCCAGAAAGATATCTGTCCCGCGCAGGTGTGAGGCGAGGGTGAATGGGCCTGTGATCAGGCCATACAGGGCGGTTGTATCGCCCACAGCGGCCTTCATCTTCTGCATCACATCCAGGATCAACGGCAGGCGGCCGTCCTCCGCGGTGGGCAGGTAATCAGGAATGGCTTTTTCTGCTGCCAGGGGGTGGCTGGCCACCGAAGGAGGGGCATCCTCAGCCCAGGCCAGTTCACAACCCAGGATCTCAGCTTCAACCTGCAGGTCAAACAGGATGGGTTGGCCATCCGGGTCATACAGGTTATTGACTTCCAGGAGCGATTGAAATAATTTTTCTCCATCGGTCAGCACCTCCCGGGCGCTGAAACCTTTGAGCTTGCCGGCATGAACCCCTGCAAAGGGTACCCAGGGCACAGCGTCGGTGTGGAGGCCATTGAGGGTGTCAATCAGTAATTGTTTTCCGGTGGTTGATGTCATTAAGGTTTCCTTCTTTAGAAAATGGATCTTAATTGCCAGCCTCCATTATAATCGCTCTGACAACGCTGTCAATGTTTTTACCTTAATATTTGTCATAATCCCGGTAGAACGATTCATAAACTGTTCATGCGAATGAAACATTTTATGACTATTCCACTTGATGTATAATTTTTAGGAGAATGAAAAGTTGGCAAGCAGTCACACAAGAAACACACCTCATTAAAAAAGGAGATAAAAGATGACGATCACACACAAACGGCTTGGAAAGCACGGCGTATTGGTGAGCAACATCTGCCTGGGCACAATGAATTTTGGCTGGCACACATCCGAAGAGGATAGTTTTGCGATTATGGACCGTGCCCTCGAATTGGAGATCAATTTCTTCGACACGGCGGACGTTTACGGCTGGGAAGTCGAGCACGGTCACACCGAAGAGATCATCGGCCGCTGGTTTGCTCAGGGTGGCGGCCGTCGCGAGGCCGTCGTGCTGGCGACCAAGGTGTTCAACCCGGTGGACCGCAAAGCCAACCTTCCGGAGGTCAATAGCGATGGGCGCAGTCTGAGCGCCTACAAAATCCGCAAACACTGTGAGGGCAGCCTGAAACGCCTCCAAACCGATTGGATCGACCTTTACCAGATGCACCATGTCGATCATGACTGCCCCTGGGACGAGACCTGGCAGGCCTTCGACGCACTGGTCAAGCAGGGCAAAGTTGTGTATGTCGGTTCGAGCAATTTTGCCGGTTGGGATATCGCCACAGCCTGCCAGGAAGCCAGCAAACGTGGTTTGATGGGCCTGGCCAGCGAGCAGAGCCTCTACAACCTCGACAGCCGCATGATTGAGCTGGAAGTCATCCCCGCATGCCGGCATTACGGATTGGGTCTGATCCCCTGGAGCCCCCTGGGAGGCGGTCTTTTGGGTGGGGCTTTAGAGCAGCACGATGCCGGCCGCCGGAAAGGTGAAGAATTCGAGAAACAAGTTGAAGAGAAGCGCGACCAGCTTGAAAAATACGAAGGGCTCTGTAAAAAAATCGGTCACCCGCCAGCAGAAGTGGCCCTGGCCTGGCTGCTGCACAACCCTGTCGTGACCGCACCCATCATCGGTCCCCGCACGATTGAACAGCTCGAGAGCGCTGTCCGGGCTGCTAGCATCAAGCTGGACCAGGAAACGCTGACGGAGTTGGATGAGATTTTCCCCGGCCCGGGCGGTGAAGCGCCGATGGCCTATGCCTGGTAGCACTGCTGGCTGAGCTTGGGGTTAATCAACCTAAAAATTAAAACCATAAAACACCCCTGATATTGAAGGGGTGTTTTTGTTTGACAGCGTAATCAGCAATAGATATTTTGATCAGAGTCGGAATCTGTGACCGTAACCATTTCCTATAGTAACATCATACTGGTTTTAATATTGAATAATAATCGTACCTAATCATCAAACCAGAAAAGCAAGTGTTCTTCCCAGGGTTAAGGTACACCCTCGATAGCGAACCAGGTATGGAGCACCCACACAATTAGGGCTCATCTATCACTATTTAATGGCGTTCGAATGACTGCGAAAGGATAAGATCCCATTTTCCTTCAATTTCCATCTCGCAAAACTTTGA
>SKPR01000090.1 GCA_007119455.1 Candidatus Brevefilum sp.
AAGTCGCCTCTGGTGCCTGACATGACCGCTGACCGCGGTCGCCAGGAATTTACCTATGCTTTTTATTTCTGGAATGGGCCATTCAGTGAGAGCAATCTCGTCCAGCAGGGTTACGAGTTGAATGTGTCTCTGCAATGCCATAAAGGATGGGCATCGGATCGTTCCCTTTTTCAGTTGGATCACCCCAACATCATTTTAGAAACCGTGAAACCAGCTGAAGATGGCTCTACAGGCGATATCATCTTGCGTTTGTATGAATCGATGGGGACCCATACGGAGGCGGTTTTATCAACAGACCTGCCATTTAAAAATGCATACCGAGCGGATATGCTCGAGCATGTGAAAGAAACCATCGATCTTGAGGACGGTCAGATCAAGCTGGATTTCAGGCCTTTTGAGATCAAAACCCTGCGCCTGGTGACGGGCGAACCGCTGGATATCCTCTGATTTAAAAAAGGCTGCACGTTTTCTCGCGGGCAGCCTTATTAATTTAAAGATTCAACAATTTTCAGTCAGCGTACCCGGGGGCGTCATCCAGCAGGCGTTGTTCACCTTCCAATTCACGGATATGGGTTACGTTTTGCGAGACCTCGATGCAACCTCTGTAGACGCCTTCCTGGTCGTGCATGGCGAAATAGCGGATATGGAGAAATTGTCCGCCCATTTGGATCCAAAATTCAGCCACATCACGCTTCCCTGAACGGAAGTCGTCGAGGATGATCTCCACCCGGTGCACACTCTGGGGTGGATGGCAGTTGACCACCTCGCGGCCGATGATCGACGGTGAGCGATCGAAGATGCGTTCCCGCCCTTTGGTGAAGTACCGGACGCGGTCGTTTTCATCCACAAATGTGACATCCACCGGTAGATTGGTCAATAATAAATTGATCTGTTTTGGTGTCAGCAACCCGGTATCGAGTGAAATCAGGTCTTCTTCGCCCTCAAAAGGTACTGTTTCGGTTGCCGCTGCTTCGTCTTTTGCCGATTCATCTGATTGGCCAGGTTGCCAGGTGTCGCGTGGGGTGACATTAAAGTAGCCGATTTCATCTTCCTGCTCCCGGATCTCAGCCCATTCTTCTTCAGACAGTCGGTTAAGGGCTTCCGGGAAGAGGATCCGCTCTTCTTTATAAATCATTTCACGGATATCCTGGGCCACGGTTGTAAACTGTGCTGACGCTTCAACAGGGTCTGCTTCTGGGCTGTCGATATACTGTCTGAATTGTTTGATTTGTGCCCGAATCTCATTATCCACACCCCACATGACCTTGGATGGCCCTTCAAATCCTTTTTTCTCCAGGTAAGGGAACAGCAGGTTCTCTTTCCGTGAATAATGCTTTTCAATGGCCTTCAGGTTTTCTGCCTGTTGCTGCAAAGATTGATGTGCTTCATCATCACCTGCTTGCCAGCTTTCGATGGTTTCTTGCATAGCCTCTAATAACCGGGCGGTTACTTCGTTTTCCATCCGGAAGGTAAACACCGGGTGGCCGGGCATTGATTCGGGTGGTGGTTCTTCATCAAGGGCATCCTGGAAAACGGCCACATGCAGATCGCAGAGTCTTTGAATTTCGCTGACAGATACCCCTTCCCCGATCAGGGCACGTTCGGCCTCAGCAATATCGCCCGCTGTGGCACCACGGATGGCATCACCAAATTTATCTTTAAGGCCCTCCACGCTCTCTCCGGCGTGCAGGCGTTTGATGACTTCTTTTAATGCTTCTTTTCGTTGACTGGCATTATTGATATGTTCGCTCATGGGTTTCTCCTATTGATGAGATATTGATTCAGCTGGATCAGTCAGATTTCCAGGTGACGGTCAAAGGCGCCCGGATGGCTGCAGTCGGGCAGGCGTTTTCGCAGGCCAGACAATAAGTGCAGCTATGAGGGAGTTTGAACGTCGGTCCCTGATCTGTCATCATCAGGGCGTCTTCCGGGCAGCTGGTAATACACAGTTCGCAGCGGTCACACCGGGCATAATCAATTTCGGGCAGATCATTTTGGTTCATGCTCATCCTATTCCACTTCATAGGACTATCCTACCATCCGGGGCGGAGGTGCGATACGACTAAAGTCACATCATTTTGATATCGGGTTCTGTTTCCGACGGTACGGATATTTTTCCTTCATGAATCGTCCTCAGAAAGACGGATTAGACCCTCGCGATCCAGCAGGAAGATTTGCTGACGGTTGCGTTTGATCAGCCCATCCGCCTCAAATTCACGTAACAGTCGCCCGACGACATCCCGAACGGTACCGATGTGGGCTGCAATTTCGTCCTGTGTCCAGTCACCCTGTACGGATTGATCAGCTAATGCCATCAGAAACCTGGCCAGCCTGGCCCGCACAGTGTAAAGGGATAAACCGGCTGCCAGATCGGTCATCCTGGACATGCGGTCTGCAAATATTTCCAGGAAACAGGCTGAAAAATCGGGGTAATGCATCCGCAGATCGTCGAAATCCGATGTGGAGAGCACCAGAAAACGAGATTTCTGGATGGCTTCAACGCTGGATTGGTTGCGTTTTTGTTTCGATATGAGTGAAATAAAATTGATAGGCGCACCAGGACCAAGCCGAGCCAATACCTGGACGCGGCCTTCCCGATTCATCCGCAAAACCCTGACACTGCCTGATAACAGGAAATACCCATATTCAGCCGGCATGCCTTCAACGATCAGCGTTTCGCCTGCTGTGAGTTGTGTTGTAAAACTACGCAGGGCAAGCTCCTTTTTAGTTGTTGGTTGGAGCGCTGCCAATCGTTTGTTCTTTTCAATATCGTTTGGGTTTGTGGCCATTGAAGTATAAAATTAAGAATACCGGATTAAAGATAATGAACAGAATAAATGCATACTTAGATTTAACAATCCTTTTTATCCGATCAAAAAGTCTGTCTCCCTTTTCACCCTTAGGTCAAACTTCAAATCAAGTGAGAGTGGGGCAGGACTCAGGAGGTATTTTTTTTATCAATTTGCGCAAAACTATACCTTTGTTTTTAAGTATACACTTTAATAATATTTATGATTTTACCTGCATCAAATGCTCTTATAATATAACCAGTCTAAATAAATTCAGGAAAGAGGATCTATGCTGACCGAAACACAAAATAATCAGATTGAAAACTTACTCAAACAGATGACCTTATCAGAAAAAGTATCTTTGCTTTCTGGTAAAAACCGCTGGTTTACGGCGCCGGTTGATCGTTTGGGCATTCCATCGCTTGTGATGACAGA
>SKPR01000055.1 GCA_007119455.1 Candidatus Brevefilum sp.
CCGGATATCGCTCCCCACCACGCGCGGCCCCACTATCTGAAGGTGTCAATTGAGGGGGAAGAATACCACTTTGATCTGCGCGCCTGGCGGCCACTGCTGGTCAACCTGCGGGCTCTGATCCAGCGTCATGATCCCGACTTGCTGCTCACAGACTGGGGAGACACCTGGCTGCTGCCCCGCCTGTGCCAGCAATCCGAGAAACTTCACATCCCCCTGCACCTGAACCGTGAACCCGGCCGGGGGGTGAGCTGGCGCGAGGAGCGCACCTATTTTTCATACGGCCAGATCGTCTACCGCGGACAGCAGGTGCACCTGTTTGGCCGCTGCCACCTGGATCGCCAGAATGCCATGTTATGGGACGATTACCACCTGGATGGCACCATCGAAGTCAGCCGGGTGACCGCACTGCCGCTGCAGACTGCCTCGCGCGTTTCGCCGGGCACCGGCATCTCATCCATTGAAATGCTGACAGCCCTGCGTGAGGGTATCCTGGTCCCCTGGCAGAAGCAAGAGGCGGAGATGCTCAAACCTGCTGCAGAACTGTTCGCTGCCGACCAGGGCGGCCTGGTTTACCAACCCAAGATCGGCGTGCATCAAAACGTGGCGGAGATTGACTTCGTCTCCCTCTACCCGGCCATCATGGTCCACTTCAACATCTCACCCGAAACCATACTGGCCGATCGGGATGCCGACAACCTCGTTCCTGCCCTTGGGCTGGCCATCGATGACAGCCAGGAGGGTTTAATCCCTAAAGCCCTTCGTCCCCTGCTGGAAAAGCGCATTGCGTTAAAAAAGCACCTGGCCAGCTCCCCAGACTGGGATCCCTTCCGCAAGAGCTTCAAACGGCGTTCATCCGCACTAAAATGGCTGCTGGTGACCTGTTTCGGCTACCTGGGATATAAGAACGCCCGCTTTGGGCGGATTGAAGCGCATCAAGCCGTCACCGCTTATGGTCGTGAAGCACTGCTACGCGCGAAGGAGGCTGCGGAAGATATGGACTTTGAAGTCATTCAGCTTTATGTGGATGGACTATGGGTCCGTCACCCTGATAAAACTCAGCCCAGGGATATCGAACCCCTCTTAATTGAGATCCAGGCCCGTACCGGTCTGCCGATCTCTCTGGATGGAATCTACCGCTGGGTGGTTTTTGTCGGTTCACGACAAAACAAAAAGCGCCCGGTCGCTAACCGCTATTTCGGAGTCTTTCAGGATGGTTCCATCAAGGTGCGCGGGATTGATGCACGCCGGCGCGACAGCACCCCCTTCATCGCCGAGGCGCAAATGCATCTGCTGGAATTACTCACCAGCAAGGAAGACCCCCGGGCGGCACTGCCAGAGGCGATCGCCTTTTTACAGGAACGCCTCAGGGCTCTGCGCAACAAACAGGTGCCGCTTTCAGCACTGCTTGTTCGGCAGCGACTGGGCCGAAAGCTGGAAGCCTACCGTACACCCTCCCCTGCAGCCCGGGCCGTCCACCAGCTTAAAACGGCTGGCAAAGAAATGCGCCCCGGCCAGCGGGTGCCCTTTCTCTACACTCTGGGCAGACCGGGTGTTTTCGCCTGGGATTTGCCTCAAAAGCCCAACCCGCGCGCCGTGGATGTGGCGCGTTACCAGCGCCTGCTCTTGCGGGCTGCAGCTATTGTATTGGAATCCTGGGGTTTGGATGAAGAAAAACTGACCGAAAAAATACTTTCCGATGCCAGCCAGTTGCGTCTGCCAGTTCCTCCTCAAAGACACCTCCGCCAGCACCACAGCAATCTTCCGGGTCCCGTCAACCCGATGGTGAATCGTGCCCTCAAAGGACCGCCCCGGTAATTAATGAAGGTTCTGCAATTCAGCTTTTGATTCTGTCAGGTTGCAGGGTTAATAGATCTATGAGCTCTGGTCGAAAAAAAGTTCAAAAAAAGGGGTGTTTGACCTTACCTGTAAAAACCACCCAGTTGTAAGCCCCATCATTCAATCGGGCAGATCAGACCAGGTGCCTTTCAGTTTGTTGTGGCTGGTAAGCGTCCGCTGCTACCGGTAGATTTACGCCCAGGTTTTGCTTATGACGCCTGGCTACTGTCTTCCTGCCATCCCAAAGCTTTAACCTGGGCCTGGTCGGCCCTGGTCATACCCTGGACGACCAGGGCATATGATTCGTCGATCATCAGGCGGAGTTCTTCATCTGGTATGCTGCCGTCAATGGTGACGGTATTCCAATGCTTCTTGTGCATATGATAACCCGGCTTGACTGCCGGATACTGTTTACGAAGGATGACGGCATCAACCGGGTCGGCTTTCAATGATATGGTGAGTGGTTCTGCCTGCCATGCTACCAGGGCAAACATCTTGTTCAGCACTTTGAAAACCAGGGCGTCGGGCCCGAAGGGCATATCGCGCCAGGCGCCTGGTTTAGAATCGAGATAAACACAAAGGGTATCGTAATCCACGTGTCTGCCTTCCGATCATCAAACTTTGATAAATTCAACATCATCTTCCGCCAGGTCAACAACACAAAAAGTGCGTGGGCCTTTTCCCAGCCCTCCCAAAGCACCCGGGTTGACAATTCGTGTCCCCCGAACGACTTCATCGCGCTTTTCATGGGTATGGCCGTGGAAAACCCATTTAACATCCCCCGCCTGAGCCAGTTCCATCACTTTGCCATCAATATGGCCATGTGTTGCAGCGACAGAAATACCCCCCAGCTTCCCCTGGTAAACTGTCCCCACAAAATTATCTTCGTTCATTTTTTCAAGTTTCTTTTTTATTGTACCGGTCAGCGAATCCATATTCCCCACGGTATAGATCACCCGGAATCCTCTAAAATGGGAAACCAGGTCCAGGCCTGTTAGATCACCACAGTGAATGACCGTATCGATATGCCTCTCTCGATATGTCCCCAAAACGACTGAGAGATTGGATAAATTATCGTGGGTATCTGACATTACGCCGATTTTCATTGGCTGCTCCTTGTGTTCTTTTGATTAAATTATACGCGATTTCATTATGCCATCCGATAAAGGTTTGCATTGACTGCTGGCTTAGCTCGTGGATATGCCTGCCTGTGGTAAAATGATCAAAGTAAAACATTTGTCGTGGGTTCAACCCG
This sequence comes from Candidatus Brevefilum sp., assembly GCA_007119455.1. GTDB lineage: Bacteria > Chloroflexota > Anaerolineae > Anaerolineales > Anaerolineaceae > Brevifilum. Next base: position 3,092 of record SKPR01000055.1, read on the forward strand.
AACTTAAACATCGTCCCATATCGGTTGGAAATAGATTTACAAACTTGGGATACGAGAGATAAAATGACTTCCTCACTACAGCAGGGTATCAATGCAGCTAAAGCCGGGCACTTGAAAAAAGCGCTCGACTTTCTGAAAGATGCCATCATCGATGAACCACAAAATGCAGATGTTTGGGTATGGATTGCGGCAATCATCGATGACGTTGATAAGCAAGAAATCTTCTTGAAAAAAGCTCTGGACATTGACCCGGATAACATCCCTGCTCAGCGGGGTTTGGCATATCTCAATAAACGAAAACGGGATGAAGCCAGTGTCAGAGGACAACACCTTTCCGATCACACCACCCCGATCACACCTTTTCCCTCAGCAGAACGACCGAAAGAAACATCAACAACAGGCTGGTCCCAGGAGGCTGTTGATGAGATCAGCGAAATTGCCGTCCCGGCCGCTGATGATGAAACGGATAAACATCCAACCGCGCCCAAACCAGAGCCAGGCCCTAAATTAACGCCCATGGAAATCAGCCTGCTGGTGGTGGTTACCGTTGTCTTCTGTTTCATCGGTGTGATTGCTGCCAGTGCGATTTTTGATTTTGAAATTCCACTGGGTTTCCTTAACCCCAATCGACCCAGACTGGCAACAGAACCGCCCTATCCAGGCGTATTTCTATATGAGAATCAGATTTATTTCAATATCCAGCAGCATGAAGGCCAGCCGACGATGGATATTGGCATCCCCACCAGCTATCAAAACAATCCCCTGCTCGTCTTATGGCAAACCGATTTTAATCCGGAGCAATTGAACCTGATTTACGAAACCGGAGAAATTTTCACCTTTCAGACTTCACAGGGAAGATACCAGACTGATCTATTACGATCAAACCATGATCTGAATCCCGGGCTCTACTGCTTGCAGCTGCCAGCGGATCCAGACTCGGCTAATGAAGGCAATTATTGGTGTTTTAAGGTTGACCTTTCAACCGCCCTTGAATGAACTGCCTATTTAAGACGAAATATCTCCGATTAAGTGAGTAATCTCAACTACATAATTCCCTTAAACCACTTATAATCATCTCTGTTGAGCATTATTCAAGTACTTGTTAAAGGTATTTATGACTGAAAACAAAATCCTGGACGCAAAATTCATCGCCCCCCAAATCAAACAATTCACCATCCTGGCACCCGTCATTGCTCGGAAACGAAAACCCGGGCAGTTTGTCATTATCCGAATATCGGATCGCGGTGAACGGATCCCGCTCACCATCGTTGATTCAGATGAAGAACAGGGCACAATCACCCTGATCGTTCAGGGTATTGGTAAATCGACCTGGGAACTAAATCAGCTTGAAACCGGCGACACAATTAGAGATCTGGTCGGCCCCCTGGGAAATCCATCTGAAATTGATAATTTCGGCAGGGTGGTGGTGATCGGCGGCGGTGTGGGAACTGCAGTCAGTTTTCCCCAGGCTAAAGCATTAAAAGCAGCTGGAAATTATGTCACAGCCATAATTGGGGCACGCTCAAAATCAATGATCATCCTTGAGAACGAGATGCGTCAGATCGCTGATGAGGTGTTAATTTGCACCGATGACGGCTCATATCACACCCAGGGCTTCGTCACAGACCTCCTCAAACAATTAATCGAAGCGGAAACAAAAATCGACTTTGTTCTCGCAGTCGGTCCGCTCCCAATGATGCATGCAGTTGCAGAAATGACCCGCCCGTATGAGATCAACACGATGGTCAGCTTGAACTCAATCATGGTTGATGGGACCGGGATGTGCGGAGGATGCCGGGTGGCATTAGAAGGGGATGTAAAATTTGCCTGCGTGGACGGACCGGAGTTTGACGCCCATCTCGTCGACTTTGATATACTCATGAAACGTAATCGGGCTTACCTTCATCAGGAAGAATGCGCTCTGGAAGCCGCAGCCGAAGCCATTGAGAAGGCCAATCGCCGAGAAATTCTAAAAATTCCACGCCAGCCCATACCAGCCCGTGATCCGCTGGAACGAATCAAAGATTTCGAAGAGGTCAACATTGGTTTTACAGAAGCACTGGTTCAGCTTGAAGCCCAACGTTGTCTGGAATGCAAACGGCCAGCCTGCGTTGCTGGTTGTCCGGTAGGCGTCAAGATTCCTGAGTTTATCAATATGATCAAGCGGAAGGAATATGTCAGTGCCTCACAGCTGATCAAAGAGGATAATGTGTTAGCGGCGGTGTGCAGCCGGGTTTGTCCACAATCTGATCAGTGTGAGGGGGCCTGCATTCTGGAAAAACGCAGTGATTCAGTCGCCATTGGTGCGTTAGCCAGGTTTGTGACCGATTACGATCGGTCTCATGGTGACCTGATCCCCGAAGCCATCCCCCTTCACCGGAAAACGGGTAAAAAAGTGGCAATTATCGGTTCTGGTCCTGCTGGCTTATCATGCGCAGGTGATCTGATTCGTTTGGGTCATGAAGTCACGGTTTTTGAAGCTTTCCATGAATATGGTGGCGTTTTGATCTACGGTATTCCAGAATTTCGTTTACCAAAGACTATTGTACGGGAAGAAGTTGATGCCCTGGCAGCCCTGGGTGTTGAGTTCAGACCCAACACCATCATCGGTGTGGCTTATACAATTGACGAGTTGATGGAAAAAGAAGGATATGATGCAGTCTTCATCGGGGTCGGTGCCGGTTTACCCTATTTTATGAACATCCCGGGGGAAAACCTGATCGGAGTCTACTCGGCCAACGAATTCCTGACACGCGTCAACCTGATGAAAGCCTATCAATTTCCAAAGTACGACACACCGGTCATTGAATGTAAGGACAAACATGTGGCCGTAATCGGCGGCGGTAATACTGCCCTCGACTCGGTGCGTGTTGCTCTACGGCTGGGCGCCAAAAAAGGCAGCATTATCTACCGGCGCACAGAGAAAGAAATGCCAGCCAGAGAAGAAGAAATCGAACATGCCAAAGAAGAGGGTGTGGAATTCCATTTCCTCAACAATCCGATCGCCTACCTTGGCGATGAACAGGGCTGGTTGAAAACCATGCGTTTGATTCGGATGGAACTGGGTGAGCCCGATTCCTCTGGTCGGCGGCGGCCCGTACCCATTGAAGGCTCTGAATACGAAGTGCCGGTCGACCTGGTCATCGTAGCCATTGGAAATGGCTCGAATCCGATCATTGAACGCACAACTGAAGACCTTGAATTCAACCGCTGGGGAAATATCCTCGTCGACGAGGAATCAATGGCCACCTCCAAACCAGGTGTATACGCTGGTGGCGATATCGTCACAGGTGGCGCAACAGTCATCCTGGCCATGGGCGCTGGCCGGCAGGCTGCGCGCGCGATTAACGACTATCTCAAATCAAAATAGTTAGGTCCATAAAGGAGTGTGCCATGCCGCATCCCACTAAAATTGTCTGCATTGGTGCTGGAAGCTATTCCTTTGGTCTGACCACGTTGGTATCCCTCTTGCGAACGCCAGAACTAAAGGCCAGCGAACTCGTTCTGGTTGATCGGGATGAGGCTCATTTGGAGACCATGCGGAAACTGGTTGCCTGGCTTAATGAGGTTTGGGATGCAAAGATGACCGTCACGGCCTTCACCCATCATAAACCAGCCCTTCCTGACGCAAAATTTGTGATTAATGCGATTGAGGTCGGCCCAAGGGAGATGTTGTGGGAAAGTGATTATCGAATACCCCTGAAGTATGGCGTTCGGCAGCCCTATGCGGAAAACAGTGGGCCTGGTGGTTTTGCCCATGCTGCTCGGAATATCCTACCGGTTCTGGATATCGCCCATGAAATGGAAATCCAATGCCCCGATGCCTGGTTTATCAACTACACCAACCCCATGCAACGTATTTGTGCGGCCATCCATCGCCACACAAGCATCAAAGTCATCGGGCTGTGCCACCAGCTTGGCGCAGGTTATGCCATGGTGGGTAAAGCCCTGGCTGACAGGCTGGATATTGATGTACCGCCCTCCTTTACCAGCACCCATGCCAGCCAAAAATACATGTATGGCATGGTCAGCACCTCTTTACAGGCTTTGGAAAAGATCAAGATTACTGCTGCCGGCGTCAACCACTTCACCTGGATGTTGGACCTCCGCGATCGCCGAACCGGTGAAGATTTATATCCTCTCTTCAGGGAGCGCTGGCAATCTCTACCGGAAGATTTCGAGCCCCTGACCCGCCGGATATATGACGCCTATGGGCTGTTTCCCATCCCTGGTGATGAACACCTGTGCGAATATCTGCCCTGGGTGAGTGATCCGGACACACAACCCTGGAAGAAATACGATCTTGAACTCTATGAATGGGCGGATCGCAGCCAAGAACGTGATGACCAATGGTTGACGCTGGAAAAAGCCATTATCACCCGTGAGAACCCGGAAGAATATATCCCTCAATTCAGCGAAGGTGCTCCTGAAATCATCGTAAACATCCTGAATAACACAGATCTGGTATGGGAGGCGGTCAATATTCCGAACCAGGGGCAGATCACAAACCTCCCCCACAACGCCATTATTGAACTCCCTGGGTTGCTTAACGCACGTGGTGTATCAGGCATTCACATCGGCGAAATGCCAGACGGGATCGCAGAACTGCTCCGGCGTGAAATCACCATCAGCCACCTGACCGTTGATGCTGTTGTCAATGGTGATCGAAGGTTGGCTCTACAAGCCTTACTTTTGGACCCGGTTATCCGGGATATGGATGTGGCCAGGCATATCCTGGATGATTACCTGGCAACCTACCGCCCGCACCTGCCTTCTTTCTGGACCTAAACTTACCAGCGGTCAGACTTACCCCGGCTTTTGCTATTTCTCACCTGAATCCAACACATTAAACACATTTTTCCAACAACGCAACCGTCTTTTGTCTTAAAAACCTTTGACAAAATCAATTCTAATACGTATAATTATGATGGTTATTATCTAAATATAAGATTAATGAAATCTTCTCGAACCCATTTTCCATCACGCTTAAGACATCATAATTAATGCAAAAGAGGTTAGGATGACCGAAGAAACATACGGGATCGTCAAATGGTTTGACCCTCAAAAAGGTTATGGTTATATCACGCGTGACAGGGATAATCGCCCTATCTATTTCCGGTCTTCTGCTATCATAGCGGACTCCCCCAAGTCATTGACCGAAGGTCAACAATTGCGGTTTGTCATTATAGAAGGCAATGATGGACCTCATGCTGAGAAAGTTGAGCTGATCCTTTAATCAGTACGCTTGGTCAATGGTTGTGATACAAAGATAATCGGCTTACCAGTTCCTTTATATAATGAATTTAAATATTATATTGACGCGGATAACAATGCATAGTATATTAGGAATTGAAGGTTAACGGAAGTTCAATAAGAGGCACGCTCGTTTTGTTCTTGTTTGGAACGTACGTTAGCAGGATTAGTAGGAATATGGTGTAAAAGGAGGTTTCCAGGCATGGCAGAACGAGAACTGGGCGTTGTCAAGTGGTTCAACGGTGAAAAAGGCTATGGCTTTATTGCCCGTGACAACAGCGAAAAAGACGTTTTCGTGCACTTCTCTGCGATCAACGCCGAAGGGTTCCGTACCCTGCGCGAAGGTCAACGAGTAGAGTTCGAAGTCGTTGAAGGCGATAAAGGCCCTCAGGCTCAGAACGTCGAACTCATCGATTGAGCAAGTAATTATCCATCAAATAGAAAAATACGGTGGGATAGATCCGCCGTATTTTGCGTTTAACATATCTTGAAACCAGCTTATTTGTGGTAATCGGATAAATTTGGTATGGTTATTAACATAAGATCCATGATAAGAAAGGATAATAATGATCAAATTAAGGGTGGTAAATCATCAGCACGTCAGAAAAATCATCGGTGAAAATAATCTACAACGTTTGGGCAACAAACTGGATGGCGACCTTATCCTTCCAGATGATCCTGCGTATCACCAGAAGCGCAAGGTGTGGAATGGCATGATTGATCGGTATCCCGCCATGATCGTTTCTTGTAAAAATAATCAGGATGTCATAAGGGCCGTCAATTTTGCCCGCGACCAACGCCTCTTGGTTGCCATCAGAGGGGGCGGGCATAATGTGGCCGGGTTAGCCACCTGCGACGACGGCATGGTCATCGACCTTTCTCCCATGCATGCAGTATCTGTCAACCCGGATAAGCAAATGGCATATGTGGAAGGCGGCGCCAGGTGGACCGATGTTGATGCCGCAACTCAGGTTTATGGGCTGGCGACACCCGGAGGCGTTGTCTCAGATACCGGCGTAGCCGGGCTAACGTTGGGCGGTGGGTTTGGCTACCTACGCAATAAATACGGCCTGACGTGTGATAACCTGATCGGTGCAGACGTTGTCACCGCAGATGGGCAGTTAATCCATACCAGTGAGAGTGAAAACCAGGAACTGTTATGGGGGTTGCGCGGCGGTGGGGGTAACTTTGGCGTCGTCACCCGCTTTGAGTTCCAGCTGCACCCCCTGGGACCAGAGGTATATTTTTGTATGGTTTTCCACCCGGGTGAAGAAACCGGTAAAGCTCTACAGTTCTTCCGGGATTTTACACAACAGGCACCGGATGAAATCAGCGTCCTGGCATCCATCGGGACGGTTCCGGAAGGATCAGAGGACTTCCCGGAGGAACTTCACGGTAGGCCTTTTATTGCCTTTGCAGCCTTATATGCGGGCGACCCGGTTATCGGCGAAGCTGCCCTTGCACCGCTTCGAAACTTTGATGTGCCTCTGGCCGACTTCAGCGGACGGATGGCATATCAAGTTGCCCAAACGCTTTTTGATAAGGATTACCCCGCCCATTCAATGCGGTATTACTGGAAATCTCTTAACCTGATGGATCACAGTGATCGGGCCATGGATGCCATTGCCAGCCAGGCGCATCATCAAGTATCACAATTTACGACAACGGATATCTGGCACATCGGTGGCGCCATCAAACACATCTCTAATGACCTCAGCGCGTTTAACGGCCGGCACCCGGACTATTTACTCAATGTTGAGGCCAATTGGCCAGATGCTGAAGATGATCAGGAAAACATCCAATGGACTCGCAACTACCTTGACGACCTACAACCTTACACGGATGGTGGCCTTTACCTCAACTTTGCCGGGCTTCAAGAGGAAGGTGCTTCAATGATGCAGCTTTCCTTTGGCTCAAGTTTTGACCGATTGGCTGCTCTGAAGCAAAAATACGACCCTGGCAATCTATTCCGCCTTAACCAAAATATCGAACCGTCCGGCCAATAAACCAAAACCCTGCCAGCCGCGGCTGTTTAGCGTGTGAAAAACCAACCAGACCGATCTGCAATACTTCTGCGATATTGGGCTCAAAATTTGGGGATGCCGTTTTTCTATGGGTCGACTTGTAGATTAAGTAACCGGGTATCAACTTCTGCCTGATTTACACATACCTGGTTCCCCCCGGCAGCCTTGGCGGCATACAATGCCTGGTCCGCATACCTGTAAAATTCAGCCAGTGAAATTTGATTATCTTTGGCGGTGCTTACCACCCCAAAACTGGCCTTTAATTCGAAAGCTGCTTTTTCATAACATAGATCCTGAGCATTGATCACCTCCCGAACCCGTTCAGCCAGCCTGACAGCAGCTGCCTGGTCGGTCGAAGGTAATAAAATCAGGAATTCATCTCCACCAAAGCGTGCCAGCACATCTGACCGTCGCAGAATAGTTTTCAGACACTCAGCAACCGTGATCAGCGCCTGATCGCCTGCCCCATGGCCAAAATTGTCGTTGATCTGTTTATATCCATCCAGATCCATCATGATCAATGAAAGAGTCCCACCGTAACGCTTAAGACGGGAAAGCTCTTTCAAAACCAGTTCGTCGAAATGCTGGCGGTTGTAAACACCGGTTAATCCATCTGTAATCGCCTGAGTTTCAAGTTCATCCAACAAGTGTTTTTCGTGGGTGTAATCAAAAAAACTGATGATCGTTCCCACTGACCTACCCGTCCGGTCTTTCATACCAGTTAAGCCAGCCCGGTAATAGGCTGCAGATGGGCCATCACCAAATTGAAGTTCAACCCTTCTGCCATCGCTTTCCTCGATCAGTTCAAGCAATTTGGAATGAGGCCATAAAACATTCTGGTAAGGTGATCCAATTGAGTCAGGGTTAATTTCAGGCAAGATCGTCTCCATGGCGGGGTTGTAATCCACTATTCGGCCTTCCTGGTCAAGGATCAGTACACCGGCGCCCATGTTTTCAAAAATTGTATCCCTGGCCAGTGGCAAAATATCCAGTACCCTATATCTGAGAAATCCATAAGCAAAAATCAGTCCCCCCAGCCCCAAAGCAAGTGGTGTGTAATCAACATTCGTGTGATTCATCCCCAGGTTGTGCACAATCGCCCCAATCCATGGCGGAAGCGAACCGATCAGGTAGATGGCGGCTTGTTTGCGAAAGGACGGCGCGACTCGCAGTATCATTATCAAAAATACTAACGTACTGAAACCCAAACATAACGTGTAAAAGCCGAGCGCGATATAGTTGAAGAGACTCCTGTTGTAAACAAAAACCGGGAAGGTGCCATTGTAATCCAGCCGAGGGTTATGATGGAACAGATTTAGCCATCCCAGAGTTTGCGCACTCAGGAAAAGCGACATTGAGATAATGCTGAGTACGATGA
>SKPR01000060.1 GCA_007119455.1 Candidatus Brevefilum sp.
GAATGGCCCCATCTTCAGGCCCTCATCCATGGCCTCCCGCCAGGTCCAGCCTTTACGGGGCGGACGGTATTCTTCCAAATTTTCAAGGATCGCTTCAATATCCATCTTTTCGTGTGGATCAAGGGGTTGATGCGGTGTCATTGGGTAACCTCCTCTCCATTATTCGAAGCATGTTTCGAAGGGGATCCGGCATTGAAAAGATTTTCTAAAACACCTTTGTCCGCCAAAATTGTCTCAGCTGCACCTTTAACATCTGTGCCCTGTTGCTCTGCCAGGCGCAGCAGGACATGCCCGGCGCCCTTGCCGAGAAGGCCTGCCTGGTTCACCCGGTCAACAACACCATGAGCGGTCAGACTGTCGATCCCCATCCGCAGCAACACGGATCGCTCAATCGATGGGGATGTATGCGTACGGGCCAGGTCCACAATCGGTGCAACAATTTCGTCACACAAATCCCAAAAATGGGCCTTGAGTTCCTTATCCGACATTTCTCTGTACTTCTTCCGGCGTTCTTCAAACCGGGCGATTCGTTCCTCACTCATCAATTACTCTCCCTTTCAATCATTGTTTTCAATCATCATGTTTTTTCAACGATTCTTTGCAATTCGATCCTGGCCTCACCATACCCACAAATGACATCTCAAAGTAGCGGGGTGGCCCGGACACACGCTGGTTTTTTTCTCAATGGTCAGCCTCAGCAGTGGATTGCATCTCCGCCATCTGTTGACGTACCCAGGACTCGCCCTTATTAATATCAGCAGCCACGAACTCGATATCTGACGGACTCCATTTCTCCATGGGATAATGCCTGACGGCATTTTTCAGGTAGGAAAGCCGCAGGCTGTCCATATCCTGACCTTTTCCCCTGACCTGCTCCAGCCTTTCAGGGATGACAATGGATTCGCCCGGAACATTCTCGGCGGGGTCTCCACGACGAACCTCGATCCCATTTTCCCGCGCAAAGCTGAGCTGACTGTTCTGATGCTTGCCGGCACCGGTATATTCTGTCTCCTGGACAACAATAATCTGATCCTGATCCATCTGCCTGGACAGGGTCATCGCTGCGGCCAGGCTGGTGTTGCCAGCCGGCCCTCGTTCCAGACCTTCCAGTTTGGTCAATAATTCTGTTGCGTAAAATACTTCACCCTGGGTGACGAGCTGGTATTCATCCATGTATCGCAGGGACCGGGCTGCATTTCGCGGGACATCAACCCGGTCAGGCCAGGTGGCAAAGGGCACCCCAAAGCCGGTATGCCCGGTGGTAAATGATTTGCGGTTGAAATCCGTATCCGAAGCCATGTGCAACCCGCTTAAATCGACGGAACACGCCACGATGCGGCTGCTTTCACAACCGGCTGCCAGAAGACCACGGGCAGTGCCGGTCAGATTGCCACCGCCTGCGTGGGTGATCACAACCGCATCGGGTTCTTTCCCATAATCCGTACGCACCTGGTAAGCAATTTCAAGCCCAAGGCTCTCCACACCGCGAATGCCAAAAGGCGTATACAGGCTGGCATTGAAGAACCCGGTCTCTTCCAATGTTCGCAACAGCAGATAAAACAACTCCGGTCCAACAGTGAGCTTCAGCACCTCGGCACCGTAGGCTTCGCAGGCGCGACCCTTTTCGATGATCTCTGGCTGCCCCACCCCCCTGCTGTCAAAAACTTCTTGGAGGATGATGGCCTTCAACCCGCGTTGAGCTGCCTGGGAGGCAACTGCCGCACCATAATTACCGCTTGTGGCGGAAATCATGCCAGCAAATCCCTTTTCGGCAGCTTCATAAGCACTGATCGAAGCCCGGCGAGCTTTGAAACTCCCTGAGGCGTTCGCTGCTTCGTCTTTAAGCAAAATCCGCGCGCCTTTACCCGGCGGTGAGATGCCCCGTACGGCCCGGGTCAGGTTGTGCAGTTCAAAAAGAGGTGTGTTACCAACCTTGGTCTCGTGCTGGATGCGGATCACATCCTCATGGGTGTAACCCGTCTCAGCCATCATGCGTTCATAATCAAAGGCAATTGGAGACTGGATGTAATCCTCGTAATCAATACCGAGGGAGGCCTTCATGATTTCATTCTTACGGCCCATGACCGCATCATAGGATAAATCACGTTTTTTCATGCGTCTTCCTCAAGGCCTATACTCAGTAGTTCAGGAACGACTTTCCCAAAGTCATGCTGATAGCTTGGATTTACCGTCTTCAACGTCCCTTCCAGCTCCCGCCCAATCAACGTCCGGATGCTGACAATGGCGCCCAATTCGGCATCCTCAAGCAAGAAACCGTTAACCTTCAGAACATACGGAACTTTTTTCGTATCCTCTGGCAGCGTGGATGCACGTTGTTCGGGCTGCAGGATGATTTTTTCAATCTCAACCCATGTGCCAGCTTTGATTTTTTCCATACACACCTTCCTCTGGTCAAACTTAGACTTAAACTCTGCGGCTGTAAGCACTCTCACCCATCAATGCCGCAGGGATGGGCAGGTCAATCATTCGCTTCAGGCCGGCTGTGGCGGCAACCACATGGGGAATCATATTGATGGTGATGCCGATGGTGGCCTTCCCGCCCGCAATCTCGGGTTTGATGGCCATGTCAATTTCCGGCTCACCGAAAATGTGAATATAATCCCCGGTATCCTGGCTTTCAAGGTGGGGATGAATCTGTTGCGGATGAACCAGGCGAATAACTTCCTCGTCGCCACGGTAGCCTATCCCGGTATGGGCGCAACCTGCCACCATACCCGGTTCAACTATGACATGGGGCGTTTCGCGGAAAACTGTGCTCACGATCGGCTCCCGGCTTTCAACAATCCGATCCACACCTAACCCAAGCGCTTCACTGATCATGTGGATGGATTCGGGAAACCCGACATGCCCAACGATTGTCCCATCTGCCACACCCTTCCGAAAGGCTTCAGGGGTTGTTCCAACGCCCTGGGTTTCCATCACGGTGGGTCCATAAGGGCTCAGGTCGTTGACCCGTGAGGCTTCAATCCGCTCAACGGCAAGGCAGCCACCAGTCAGGGCAATCACCAGAAAATCCAACACAAAACCTGGATTAACGCCCGTTCCCAAAACCGTCACCCCATGCTGTTTTGCCAGCGAATCCAGTTCTTTCGCGAGTTCTGAGTTTTGAGCTTCAGCATCTGCCATTTCTTCAGCAATCGAGATCACATTAATCC
>SKPR01000067.1 GCA_007119455.1 Candidatus Brevefilum sp.
CGCCCTGCCCACTCGAGATGCAAGGCATGGCCGCCTGATGCGCTATTTAGAACCACCTACAACACCTTTGAGGGGAGAGGGTTGGCTTGAGTATGTTTATATTCAGGACAAAAAATATATCAAAGATAGCCGTGGCATATCCGAATATTGTGACTGCCCGGTCTGCACCCATTACAGCATTGGTTACCTCCATCACCTTTTCAAAACCGGCGATTGGCTCTATCACCGCCTGGCAACCCTCCACAACCTGCGGTTCATGACCCAATTAACCCAAAGATTACGAAGCCATGATGGATGACCGCCAGATAATGGCCCTGGTAGAAAGAGTCCAGGCCGGTAAGAAATACAGATCAATCGCCCCTGGTTTTGTCCGGCGCCTCAGCCATGATGCATTGGAGCGGGGTCTCTCGGGCAAATCTGCCGTTAAGGCAGTCCGAAACAAGCTTCATCAGGTGGGGAATGCTTATTTCAGGCAAAACGTGGATTATGCGGAAAAAGCCTCGATCTTATCAGAATATCAACCGGACCTGTATTCTGATACGGTCAAAAAGTTCTGCGTTAACACCATGAAAGCCCACGCCTCCACTGCGGAACGCCTGCCAATTCTTGAGGATTTTTATCAAACCTGCCTGGCACCCATCGCTCCGGTGAACAGCGTCCTCGATCTGGCTTGCGGGTTGAACCCGCTGGCAATCCCCTGGATGCCACTTTCGTCCGGTTTTCGTTACCATGCCTGCGACATTTACCTGGATATGGTGCACTTTCTTCAGTCTTTCTTCGATCATTTTACTCTGGCGGCATCGGCTGAAGCCTGCGACCTGATTGGAGAAATCCCCCAACCCGCAACGCAGGTGGCTTTCCTGCTCAAAACAATTCCCTGCCTGGAACAGGTGGACCGGTCCATTGGGCAGCAAATCCTGGATAAAATCCCCTCTGAACATATTCTGGTTTCCTTTCCATCACAAAGCCTTGGCGGCCGTCAAAAAGGAATGCCAGATTTTTATCGTGAGCACTTCCATGAGTTATTGGCTGGCAAAAACTGGCAGGTCAGGGAATTTAGCTTTGAAACTGAACTGGCTTTTTTGGTGTCCCGATGAAAATCCGTGAAGAAGAAATTAAGGAGCTGGTGGACGAGATCCTTGATTCTAAGAAATACAGGCAGGCTGGCCTCAATCGTCAGACTGTGACAGACCTGATCCACCAGGAAGCCGGCCACCACACATCACACAAGAAATTGATCAAAGCCGTCAGGCGAAAGCTGCATAACATCGTGGCACCCTACCTGGGAGAACCCGATTATGATGATCTCTCCTCTCGCCTGGAGAAAATCAATAACCCCTCACTTGATTCACCGGAACTCCAGGCTATCTGTTACGAAGCCCTTTCCCAACATGCCTCAACGGCTGAGCGTATTCCGCATATGGACTCATTTTATAACCAGCTTTTTTCAGAAACAGGCACACCAGAAATATTGCTCGATCTGGCCTGCGGGCTGAATCCCCTGGCCTTCCCCTGGATGGGGCTGCCAATAACCACTCGCTACCACGCCTACGATATCCGCCAGCCGCGCATTGACTTTATCAACCGGTTCTTCCGGAAAATCGATATCGTTCCCCTGGCAGAAAACCGCGACATCCTGGTGAACCCGCCTGATATCCAGGCCGACCTGGCCCTGTTCTTTAAAGAGGCCCATCGTTTTGAAAAGCGCCAACCAGGATGCAATCGGTCATTTTGGGCTAACTTGAAGGTGGCTATTCTGGCTGTATCTCTCCCTGCGACCGACCTCTCCGGCAGGCACAGCCTGATACCGCAACACCGCAAACTGGTTGATGATAACCTGCCAAGACACCACACCGTTCGGGAATTGATCCTGGAAAACGAGATCGTATTCCTGATCGAAAAACAAGGCTGATAACATGATGACAAGTGATACCACCGATAAAATCAACCAGAGCCTCAACCGTTTTACAGACATCCTCTCAGAAACTGAGCGCCAGGAGATATTAGACATCCAGCAAAAACCTCTGCCGATGGGGATACGGATCAACCCTCTCAAAGGTGAACCACAGACGATCATCAGGGACCTTGTAAACCAATATGGGTGGGTGGTCAGCCCGGTGGATTTTTGTGAGAACGGCTGGATGATTAAATACGCACAAACCCCTCCCGGCGGGACGATTGAACACCGGATGGGTCTGTATTACCTGCAGGATCCGGCCTCCATGGTGCCGGTGAGCCTGTTTGATTTCCAGGAAGACGAGCTGCTGATTTTAGATATGGCCGCCTCCCCCGGCGGAAAAACCACGCACCTGGTTGACCGCACCCATGACCGGGGCTTTATCCTGGCCAATGATGCCAGCAAGAGCCGCATCCCGGCCCTGCGATCGGTACTCGCTGCCTGGGGAGCCATCAACCAGGCCGTCGTCCAATACCCGGGAGAGTCCTTCGGGTCCTGGTACCCGGAGACCTTTGACCGGATTTTGCTTGATGCACCCTGCAGCATGGAGAACCTGCGCTCTACGGCAACTCACCCCCTGCGGGATACATCGGTTGATGAACGCCTGCGCTTGCAAGAACGCCAGGTGCAATTACTGACCGGTGCCCTCGGCGCATTGAAAACCGGCGGACAGATCGTTTACGCCACCTGTTCTTTAGCACCGGAAGAAGATGAGGCTGTCCTCGATGCCCTGGTCAGGCGCTACCCCAATTCGGTACAAATCGATGATATAGCTGATAAGGTCCCATTTGATGTACCCGGTTTGACGTCTTTTAATCAACAGGTCTACCACCCGGATGTGGCGCATGCCCTGCGCCTGTGGCCCCACCGCACGGGTATGTCCGGGTTCTTTTGTGCCAGGCTAACCAAACGGAACCCGATCTCAATTGTCCAGGAACCACCCCCTGCTAGAGCGTTTTCCAAAACCGGGCTTGAATTGACTGGCAAGGATTTGCAATATCAAATATTTAATCAAATTCGGGAAAATTATGGCTTCGACCTCGAACCAGTTCAGGAGTCAACAGGGTTTGAGGTTTTCAGCCGGCATGAACAACTCTTCCTGATCCCCCGGCATTACCTGGCGCATTTCAGCAACCTGCCCTTCGAGTATATTGGCCTGCCTCTGGGACGCTGGAATGGCGAAAAAATAGAACCCGCCCACCCCTTCATTAACCG
>SKPR01000188.1 GCA_007119455.1 Candidatus Brevefilum sp.
CCAGGCTGGAGGGGAGGTTCCAGGTGGATATTAATCACGATGTCTTCAAGGGTTGTTAGTTGGTTTGTGAAATTTGGGGTTTTTACCATCAGTGATTTAATCTGGAAAGCGTCGGCGGTTTTTGCTGGCGGAATTAATAATGGCAAATAGGTTTGCGGTTGATCCGTATTATTCGTATAGGTAACGGTCTGTGAAACACTCATACTTTTTTCCTGGTAATTCAGCAACAAGTCCAGGTGATACCGGGGCCATCTGTTGGATTGGTTTACATCAGGTGTTGTTATGATTGTTTGAGGCCGAGAGGGTGTTTCGGTATACGTTTCTAATTCTCCCGCAGGAGCGGTGCTGGTCGGGAAGGACAGTATGGTTGGCTGTGTTATCTCAGGCGTAGCAGGTCCGCCAGTGCAGGCGGATATCAGGAAGATCAGGATTCCGATCAGAACATAGCACGGTCGTTGTTTAAATTTCATAACGGATGATCAAAACGCTGGATTTCAATCCAATACCCGTCAGGGTCAATCAGAAAGAAGTGATAAATCTGGTAATGTGCATTTGCTTTGGGTTCAGATGTGATTCGGGCACCACGCGCTTTGAGGGTTTCGTACCAGCCATCAACATCGTCGGTTACCAATGTCAGGATTATCCTTCTTCCGGGGTTGATGGGTTCGATGTGTTCGCAAAATCCTAAGTAAGCATTGTCGGCGGTTTTATAAATCCGGCACGTTGATTGATCACGTACCATCTTTAATCCAAGAATCCCGGTATAAAAGTGGTGGGTTTTCGCCAGATTTTGTGTGTGTAGAAATGTGATTTGCTGAGTAATCGTTAATTCTGGCATGTGATGGAACCCTCTCTTTTCGCTGCAACCACGACTTACAATGTGGTTTTCATTATTCGATCATCTGGTTATTTAATGACTAATCAACAATTTCTCGAATTTCATCATATAAAGGCTTGAGGCGCCGATACATTCGTTTATAGACCCGCTCATAAAGGTCGCTATACATTTTATGTCTTGTGAGATCAGGTTCAAAAGTGTCACCGATATGGGTCATATGGTCAATGGCCAGAGAAAAATCCGGATATATGCCTAATCCAACAGCGACATCAATCGCAGCACCCAGCCCTGATGCTTCGTAGACATGGGGGCGCGAGACGGGCAGACCGAAAATATCGGCCGTAATCTGCATGACACCGGGGCTCTGGCTACCACCTCCGGCAACTCGAAGCTCCTTGATCGAGGTGTGGGTGCGCTTTTCAATACGTTCCAGCGATTCGCGAAGGGCATAAGCCAATCCTTCGATAATGGCCCGGTAAAAATGTGCCCGGTGGTGAACATCGCCAAAGCCAATCACAGCCCCTTTGGCTTCTGGTCCTGGGATTTTGAGGCCTGGTGACCAATAGGGCTGCAGAATCAACCCTTCAGCACCAGCTGGAACCGATTGTAATAATTCATCGAATAAAACCTCAGGTTCGACTCCTCGGCGTTCGGCTTCTCGTTTTTCAACATGACCAAACTCTTCCTTGAACCAGCTAACCATCCAGAACCCGCGGTAGATTTGAACTTCAAGTGAATAGGCCCCCGGAACGGCAGAGGGATAGGGCGGGATAAGGGGGATGACTTCCACATAATCAAGGCTTGTAACGTTGATGGTGGCTGTGGTGCCATAACTGAGGCAGCCAATATCCGGTTCGAGGCAGCCCGCTCCGATGACTTCAGTGGCTTTATCAGCAGCTGTGGCGACCAGGGGCAGTCCCTCAGGTATTCCGGTGGCCTGGGCAGCCTCCTGGGTGATATGGCCCAATATTGCTGTGGGTGGAACCAGGTCAGGCAGCATATGGGGTTCAACCATGACGGCGTCCCATTTCCAGTCGGATGGTTTGGCCCAATCCTGGCGTTTATAATCAAAGGGAACATATCCTACCTGGCAGCCAGTCGAATCGACCACTTTTCCGATTAATTTATAGGTCAGGTAGCCTGAAAGAAACACATATTTATCGGTTTTTTCCCAGATTTCAGGTTGGTGAGTCTTGATCCAGTTCGCTTCAGCTTCAGCTTGAAGGTAACGGACTGTATCTTGCATTCCGGCTATTTTGAATAGCAGCCCCCATAACCCCCCAATGGGGTCAAGCCGCTCTGTTCGGCGTTTATCTAACCAGACGATGGCTGGTCTTAATGGCTCGCGGTCTTCACTTAAATTGATCACAGTGGAGCGTTGTGTCGTCAACCCCACACCAGCGATGGCGTCTTTCTCCACCCCATCCATCTGCCAGAGTCCCTGGCAGGCCTGGCAAACGGCATCCCAGAAAACCTGGGGATCCTGCTCAGCCCAACCCGGTTTATCTGAATAATAAGGGTCAATCGGGATGCGATTTTTGGCAATTAACTTTCCCTGGAGGTTAAAAATTAAGGCACGAACGCTTTGGGTTCCGTTATCAATTGCCAGGATCTGTTGGTTTGCCATTTGCTCTCCGTAATATTGGTTTGGCTGATTAATTTTTCTGTTCTAATGACAGTTACGGCTGAGAAATCTCTCACACTTCAGGGCAGTTCTAAGATTACCACAGGTTGTTAATATCCTGGAATTCTTTCATTGTGGTTTGATGTTATCGGCAATTTAGTGATCCTGGCGTCATTAATAAATAAAAATCCAGGATAATTGTTTATCCAGGAATGGAATAGTTGGTGATCCAGATATCGCGATACCGGGTTACTTCTTCAGTCCATTTTTCATCTGACCAACCTAAAGGAATCTGAACGAGCTTCCTAACCCGTTTCATTTCTGGCATACCCCCATCCGGCAGTAATATACCCAGGCGTACTCGCCTGAGGAGCAAGTCATCCAGATGAACAACAGCTTCATTTTCAGCAGCCCAGGCCAGTTCAGCCCAAAATTGTGGAATGGAGTTAATGGGATGGAGGTGTTCAGGGGAGGCATTTTTGAAAAAAGCATTGACATCTTTTCCCAAACGGCCGGCCATCAGCAACCATTCCGGGTCTCGTAGTTGTTGCCTGGATGGTGGCGATGGGTGGATGAAACAAGGCGAACGGTGGTTAAATTTGGGCGTATCAGGCAGGCGTTCACAGCAATAATTCAGGATATCGGCAGCCATAACCCGGAAAGTGGTTAATTTGCCACCCGCAATGCTGACCAATCCATCCTCCTCCCAGATTTTATGGGCACGCGATTCTTGCGAAGGTGTGGGGGCGTTGGTATTGATTACCGGGCGAAGGCCTGAAAAGGTTGAAATAATATCACTTTCAGACACGGGATGATCGTTAAATGTGTGTTGAGCTGCTTCGAGCAAGTAATCAACTTCAGCCCTGGATATGCTGGTTTCATCGTCCTGGCCTTCATGATCAAGGTCGGTTGTGCCAATCAATGTCCGGTTTTCCCAGGGGATGGCAAATAAGGCCCGGTTGTCGCGCGGGTGCAGCATTGTCACCGCTGCGTTAATCGGGATTTTATCATTGGAAAAAACCAGATGGCTGCCTCTTAAGCGGCGCAGTTGTGGTTCGCCATTGACCATCTGACGTAATGAGTCCGACCAGGGCCCAGTGGCATTGATTACGACGTTCGCACGAATTTCCTTGTGAGCGGGTGATAAATCGCCGGTCATGTCGGATACCAGTACGCCTTCCACCCGACCCTGTTTTGATAGGCAGAGCTGGTTTACCCGGGCATAATTGATGGCGGAACCCCCAAAACGAATCCCATCTTTTATGACCCTGAGGACAAGTTGGGAGTCATCAACACAGGCATCGAAGTATTTCACCCCGCCAATCAGCCGACGATCCTTCAAAGCCGGCAAGGCCCTTTGAACCAGCTTTCTATTTAACGTTCTGTGCTGCCATTTTGGCGCCATCAGATCATAGACAACAACTGCCAATTTCATCATGTTGGTTTCCAGGGAGTTGTTGTCATAAGTGGGAAAGATAAAGGCTAATGGATCAACCAACCCATCCGACTCTCGAATCAGCCGTTCCCTTTCCCGAACTGATTCTCGAACCACGTCGTACTGACGGTTTTTAAGATAACGGATCCCGCCGTGGACGAGCTTTGATGAGCGACTTGAGGTGCCAAAAGAAAAATCCCTGGCTTCAACCAGCACAACTTTTAATCCTTTTTGCGCTGCCATGTTGAAGATGCCAGCACCGGTGATCCCGCCGCCAATTACGATGACGTCCCAAAGCTGGTCCAGGTCCCGCCAGGTTTGTTCTCGCCAGATTTTATTAAGCATAGGTCAATCCTCCCCATTTTCAATCGATATCTAGAAGTTTTCCACGGTTCATGATCGTGTCAGGGTCGACCTTTTGGATGATATCTTTAATGATGCTCATGCCCAGCGGTCCTTTTTCAGCGCCCAGGAAAGGTTTATGATCCAATCCAACACCGTGTTGATGCGTGATGGTCCCGCCCATTGCTACGATGTTCTCACTCGCTGTGGTTTTTATTTTCTGCCAGCGTGCCAGCGTTTGATGTGGATCGCTCGATCTACGGAAAAGGTAGGTGATATACATGGATCCACCATTGGTGTAAACATGTGAAATATGGCTAAAAACAAGGACCTGTTGATTTTCCTCTTCCAGTCCATGGCCGATGGCATCGATAATTGTGTTACGACCGCTTTTAAGTTTGTCCCAGGGCAGCGCTGTTTCCAGGGTGTCGAGGGCATATCCCAGGTCCCAAAGTGTGTTTCGTAGATAGGGGGTTAAGAATCGTTTTTTCATCCAGGCCTCGCCCAGATAAAACTTCACCAGCATACCGTTATATTTTCGAATCAGACTTCCCAATTGGCGGTCAGCCAGGCGGTTTTTTGCGTGGTTTCCTGTCAGCCCATAAATCAGCATGCAGCGGTTTTTCCCCTGGCCAAACAGGTTGAGCCCTGTTTTTGCAATCTTTACGAGACGCTCCTCGCCAGAAAGCTGAAAGGTCGTTTCGGTTTCCATTGAGTCGCTCAACCGCACCATCGATAGTGGAAGTTCTTGTTGGGCAATTTGGCGCATAGCCTCTATCCCGGTGGCGAAATCGGGTAAAAATGCTGCATAAAATCGCTCTTCTTCCGGTAACCGGCGGATGCGGACTGTGGCCTCAGTCAGGATCCCCAGACGGGCTTCAGACCCGAGGATGATGTGGCGCAAATCCGGGCCGGCTGCACTTTTTGGAACCCGGGGCAGATCGAGCGGGCCTGCTGGTGTTTCCAGATGACCGGTGACAAACAGAGGTTCGATCCGCCCATAGTGATAGGACTGCTGCCCCACTGAGCGGGTAACAATCCAGCCGCCCAGGGTTGAATATTCCCAGGATTGTGGAAAGTGTCCCAGGATAAACCCCTTCTCCTGGAGAGCTGATTCGATTTGAGGACCACTGGCCCCTACACCAAAGGTGGCTTCGAGGTTGCTGGTGTTAAGGTCATGGAGCTGGTTCATCCTGGCAAGGTCAACACTTATGGTTAACGGCCCCTTCTCAGGAGGAGTCAGGTGACCGACCACGCTGGAACCCCCACCATAAGGGATCAGGTTGACCGAATGTTTGCTGGCATAGGCCATCAGGTCTCTGATGTCAGCATTGTTTTGGGGATAGGCAACACCAGAAGGAAAGGTGTCCACCAGACCATCAAACATTTCGATCCAATCACCCAGGGATTGACCCCGGGCGTGCCGCAAGCGATCTTCTGGATCAGTTTGGATCAGATTGTGCTGGGGTAAATTTGAAGGGGGAACCCTGTTGATCAGGTCTTCGACAGGTGTGTTTTGGAGGCTTTCTGGTTCCCCGAGTACCGCTTCAAGGTACTGTTTGGCAGGCTCTGGAACAGGATAATCGGTTTTGGCATTTCCCCAACCCTGGATCCGTTTCATCTTAACCTCCGTAAATCAAAATTAATGGTATTTGGTTTGTTGCCAAAATTTTAAACTTTCCCGCATGATGTTCTCGGTGAGGCTTTTTGCGCGGGGTGCATCATCCGCTTTCGCTGCTTTGATTAAGTCCTGGTAATACTGCATTGAATGTCGCCGTGCTTCGGAGATAGAAAAATAACCTGGCGCAAGATTCAAGTACATATCTTTGAAGCCGTTTAGGATCATCGTGAAAACCGGATTGCCACTCAAGATCGTCAGTTCATGTTGAAGCTGCCAATCATATTCAGCATATTTTTGGGGTGTTTCATCCAGATTCTGGCTCTCCTCAAGGAGTGCGATGACTTGTTCAGGATCGTTCACAATTGCCAGACATGTATACATGGGCGCCATGGCCATCCTGACGTTTAAGAGGTTAGGTATGAAATCATCCGGCAATTGACCCGGATATTCAGCGAGGGCGTTCAGAACGCTTAATTTGCCCTCTTTCCAGTAATCACGGACCCGGGTTGGTTTACCCTGGTGGATTTCAAGCCAGCCATCGCGGGCCAGCCGTTGTAAAGCCTCTCGTAAGGTGGGTCGGGTGACCCCCAAAGAATCGGCCAGTTCTCTCTCGGCAGGCAGGACGGTGTTGGTCGGAAACACGTCGCCCAGAATGGCCTCAACCAGGCGTCTTTCGGCGATCTCGGCGGGTTTCTCGATGGGTTTCCAATCAGGGATTTGAGTGATTTCAGACTGGTAAGTGGTCATACCAGTATGATAATATGGAATTTGCAGGAAAGCAAGGATGGGTCAGAGATGCCAGATATTTGGAAACAGATATGAGGAATCAGGTATTTGGAATCAGGTATTGGGTATTGGTAATTAGTGACCCGTCCTGATTTACGTTTACAGGATTTATTAGGTAATAGGAAACCAATCACACAGCCACAGGAATATCAATAACTGGAACATCAATGACACTTCCATGATAACCATCCTTTAATGGTGATGGCGAAACAGATAATTGCAGGGGCACGACCTGCCGTGCCCCGGCTCAATCACCCAACCGCCAGCATTCACAATTCCCGCTCATATAAGCGGTGTGTTTTGTGGAATTTGATATTAACATTTTCAACTTCGAGGAGGATGTTGATATTCTCTTCTCGCATTTGGAGCATTTCGGCATAATCATATTGATCAAAATCCATCACGCTTTTGTAGATCTCGTTGAAGAGCACGGCCGTTCCGCCCAGGCGCTGGTATTCCTCGAGAATCCCGATCCCGTTGAGGTTGATCCAGTTGGTGCGCCGTGCCTCCAGCATAATCTGTAGCCAGCCGAGGGGGAATAGCCGTCCATTGATGCGTTTCAGTGCATTTCCGACATCCGGATAGGCGAGCATCCATCCGACAGCTTTCCCATCTTTATAGATTAATTTGATCAGTCTAGGGTCGGCAATCCATAGAAGTTGCCCGACCATATTGTCCATGTCTTCATCGGTTAATGGGGGGTTGCCTGCTGGGGCAGCCAGGGATTCATTGTATAGCATCTTAAAATCATTGATCACTTTTTTCAACTCAGATTTTGTTTTCAGCATCGGGGCATGAAACCCCATCCGCTTTTCAACAAGACGAGCCGCTTTGAGGATCTTCTCCGGAAACTCAATCGACCGGTCAATCCAGCCTGTATAGATGTCTTTCGTTTTGGTGAAACCTAACGCTTCAACCAGTTGAGGGTAGTAATCCGGGTTATAAGGTTGGCCAAAGGCAGGCTGGTGTTCAAAGCCTTTCACCAGCATCCCAAAACCATCGAGGACGGTAAACCCCTTGGGCCCCATGATGTGCGTCAGTCCCTGACTTTCGGCCCAGGAGAAACCCTTTTCAAATAGTGATCTGGCTACCTGGTTATCATTAATCACTTCAAAGTAATAAAAAAAAGCAGTTTTTGTGTTGTGAAACTCGTTATAACGATGGTTGTTGGCCACTGCAAGCCTTCCGATGATCTGGTCGTCGTCATTGTGGGCCAGGAAAAAGGCTGCTTTGCCATAGTCGTAGAAGGGATAATTCGGTTTGAATATTTTCCGCATGTCAATTTTTAAAGGCGGGATCCAGTTCGGGTCCTGCTGGTATAACTTGAAAGGGAAATTAATAAATGCGTTTCGGTTGCGTCGGTCATTGGGGAACAATTGTGTGATTCTCATTGTGGCAGCCCTTCGTGTTCAGAAACAAGATTTCAACTAATATAGACGAAGTTCAGGTTTTGGGCAAGGGTGTTAACAAAAAAGATCTGGCTTTGGCCAGATCTTACGGAAAAAAAACACGTGAGGTTGATGATCAGGGAACGTTCCAATAGCGCAATTGGTCAACCCGCACTGTTAATCCTGGCGTGTTGGCAAATGCAATCAGGAAACCCGTGTAACCCGGGCCAGGCAAGATTGTATCTGTTGCGGTGCCAACCTCTTCTCCATTGATATAGAAGGTGAAGGAAGAACCTTGCATCCAGATCCCAATCCGGTTAGTAGCGCCGGGTTCTTCGTTCAATGGTTCTGCTGAGCGGTAACCAACAATTTCTGTGATGACGACATTCTCCGCCATCCGGAAAAATCCCCACCTGCCGTCACAGGTGATAGCCATGAAATAGAATTCCTGGGCATCTGGTCCAGCCCGGACAACCAAACCAAACCGATCCAGCCCGCTGCATTGCGTCCTTTCTATGATCGCTTCTACATAAGCACTCTGCAGCAGCGGACTTGATACCCACCAGTTATGCCAGTTGGCATTGGCTCGTGCAGTCAGGTTGAGGTACCCACCTGAGGTTTCAAAAAGCGCCTGTTGCGTTTCAAAATCCCAGGGGCTGGTATCACCGGGGAAATCATACACCCAGGCCGGAGGTCCCAGGAATTGCGCCGGATCATCCGGCTCTTCTGTAGGTGTCGGGGTCTCTGTAGGTGTGGGTGTTGGGGTCTCTTCCTCGACGGGTTCAGTCGGTGTTGGGGATGGGGCGACTGTTTCTGTCGGGGTTGGTTCTACAATCTCTTCTTCGTAAATTGCCGTTTCTGTCAAAATCATGCTGACTTCCGTGGCGATCATATCTTCAGTTGGCGCTTCTTCTGCAAAGAGATTGCAACTTGACAATAAGAGAAGGAGGAACAAAACAACAAGAAATTTGGTTATTGTTTTCATAATTGACTCCTGGTTTTGGAATTTTATCTTGTATTTCCATTATAAGGATTTTCAGAACCGAACGCAACTTTGAATCTGGGGTAAGGTTAATATGATCAATACTGAATTATCTTCTTTGTTAATTGGGTAATAAATTAATGTATAATCACTGAGAACGCTTCATCATAAAAAAGGACAGGATTGTGGATATTTTTGAAAAATGTTATCAATACTCCATTGTGAAAGACGCCAAAGAAACCGGAATTTATCCCTATTTTATTCCCCTGGATGAAAATGAGGGTACCGAGGTGACTTATAATGGCCGTCGTGTGATCATGTGCGGGTCGAATAATTACCTCGGGTTGACAACCCATCCTAAAGTTCGCCAGGCAGCCATTGATGCAATTGAACGCTATGGCACCAGCTGCACCGGCTCTCGTTTTTTGAATGGAAATATGACTCTGCACGAGAGGCTTGAATCTGAATTGGCTGACTGGGTTGGCAAAGAAGCCGCTCTGGTCTTTTCGACCGGCATGCAGGTGAACCTGGGCACGATCAGCGCCCTGGTGGGGCGAGACCAGATCGTTATTCTCGATAAAGAAAACCATGCGAGCATCGTGGATGGGGCATTCCTCAGTGGCGGTAAGATCGAGCGTTATCGTCATAACGACATGGATCATCTAAAACGGGTGCTTAAAAGCCTTCCAGAGGATAAGGGCAAACTGCTGGTCGTCGATGGCTTGTTCAGCATGGAAGGTGACGTTGCCCCACTGCCGGAATTGGTCCCATTATGTAAGGAATATGGTGTCCGGTTGATGGTGGATGATGCTCACGCAACAGGTGTATTAGGGGGCGGACGGGGGACTGCCGCTCATTTTGGTATGACCGATGATGTGGACTTAATCATGTCCACCTTCAGTAAGTCCTTTGCTTCCTTGGGTGGATTTATCGCTGGAGAGAAAGATGTTGTTGAATACATTAAACATAATGCCCGGACACTGATCTTCAGCGCCAGCATACCGCCCTCAAATTCTGCTGCAGCCCTGGCTGCTCTGGAAGTCATGCGTACAGAACCTGAGCGGATTGAGCGGGTGAACCAGATTGCCGATACAATGCGAGAAGAATACCAGAAATTGGGCTTCAATACCGGGGATTCATCCACACCAGTCATTCCGATCATCATCGGTGATGATGAACTGACTTTTCTGACCTGGAAGTTGCTCTTCGAAAGTGGTGTGTTTGTCAACCCGGTCATCTCGCCGGCGGTATCACCGGGACATCAATTGCTGCGTACGAGTTATATGGCCACCCACACCGATGAGCAGCTTGAACAGGTGATTGGCATCTTCAAGCAGGTAGGTGAAGAGCTGGGACTGATCTAATCATATTAAGAATAAAAGAAAACAGCGATCAGTGTCGATCGCTGTTTTTTTATTAACGTAAGCTGGATGTTTCAGGGGAGTTCCCAATACCGGATTTGGTCCACCCAAACAGTTAGATTGTCGACATTGCCGCCACCCACAATAATGCCGAATTTTCCTTCAAGGTGAGTTGAGTCGGTTACTTCGTTAACCTTTTCGCCGTTGATGTAAAGTGCCAGACCCGCACCCCTGGCCATGACGCCCAGTTTATTGGTGGCATTTTCTCCTTTGAGGATTGCCTCATGGGCAGTCCAGCTGATGGGAAAGTGCATGACCTGTGCAGTACCATCCCAGCGGCGCAAACTATAACGTCCATCACATGTGATCGCAAATAGGTAGCCCTTATTGGCGCCAGAATCAGCTGGCACACGGAACATCAGCCCATAATGATCACTGCCTTCGCATTCAGGGGTTTTAAGTGTGGCTTCAAGGTAAAAATCTTCGACGACTGGCCACGATACACGCCAGCCTGAAACGTTTTTAAGTGCTGTCAACTTTAAATAGCCATCTTCAAATTTGATTGCCGTGAAGCCCGCAGGATCTGTTCCAGTGGGCCAGTTATCGCCGGTGGTCATGTTATCGACCCAGTCTGCCGCCCCCAAATCTGCAACCGGGTCCGTATCCGCCAGTGTGGCTGTGGGTGTCGGCGTGAGAACCTCGGCAGGTTCAGGGGTAGGTGTTGGTTCTGCCGGTTCAGGGGTCTCGGTTGGTTCAGGTTCTGGATCAACGACTTCTGTGTTGGTCGGTTCAGGCTCCACCATGGTGGGGGTGAGTGTTGGTGAAGGCTCAACCTGGACAGGTGTCCCTGTCAGAATTTTTGCGATCTCGGTGGCCATGGCATCTTCCTCGTCTTCAACCAGTGAGTCGTCAAAGCCAGGAAAATGACAGCTGGATATGATAAATGCCATTACGATCAGCAAGATTATGGATATTTTCTTCATTTTTTGCCTTCCGTTTCGTATTATGATAAATGGTTCATTATTATAGACGATAATCGGGTAGAAATTGTTCCTTCTAGGTCGGAAGAATCAAGTAACAGTGTCTTCAAGGGATTCGGTGCAAGTATTTGACCAGTTTAGATGAATGAGATTGAGCAGTTTGCCAAATGAAAGACGATTATTTTAATACTGATCAGGCAGTTCTGCGGCTGAAGGCTGGGGCCTATAGTCCTTTGTATGCTGAGTGTTTACAATATTATTATCAA
>SKPR01000121.1 GCA_007119455.1 Candidatus Brevefilum sp.
ACGCAGACACCAGTCTGCAATGGACCACCATTAATGTATATATTGGGGGTTGGTTCAGATAGTGGCTCACCCGATTATCTGTATGGCCTGGCCGATGTGATCCGCATCGTGCGGGTTGATTTTATCACCCCCAGGATCACAGTTCTCACCCTCCCTCGTGATCTGTGGGTTGAATTCCCGGATATTGTGGAAGAACATGCGGACCGTGTGACCCATGGGAAGCTCAACCAGGCTTATCTCTATGGCGGACCTGGCATGGGTTATTATGACGGCCCCGGAGGGGGGCCTGGATTACTGGCTCGTACCCTGGCGCATAATTACAGTCTGAATGTTGATCATTACGGTGCAGTCAATATGTTTGCCTTCGAACGGATCATCGATGCGCTGGGCGGTATTGATATCTACCTTGATCAAGATTGGGATGGGACACCTGTTGATGAAGATACGGAAGATATGGGTTATTTTCCAGCAGGACAGCATCATATGAGCGGTGATGAAGCGCTTCGTTTCTCCAGGATCAGAAAGCGCTACAGCGAGGTTACCCGCACAGACAACCAGACATTGGTGATTTGCGCTGTCAGGGATAAGTTGCTTCGGCCAAACGTGATTCGTTCGATACCGCAACTGATTAATTCATTGATCGGAATGGTTCAAACCGATCTTACGCCGGCACAAATCCGGCAATTGGCCTGTGTTTTACCCAAATTAGAAGATGATGATTTACAGTTCATCCGTTTTCCGGATGAGATGATGGTACAGGGCAGGCAGTACATTCCCAATTTAGATAGCACAACCTTTGTTTGGGACATTCCAGTCGAAGATATCCGGCAGTTCATCCAGGATTTTAAGAACGATGCGATACCCGTGGACACAGAAGGTGGCATGAAATGCCCTTGACAGGTTGCGCTGAACGCTTTTCTGTGTCAGGGTCCAAATGACTTAATTAATGGCGAAAGATCTTTTTGTGTTTTGAATTTGGTGCTTTCCAAAGATCACTCATGAAAATCGGTTTTTATCATTCAAAGTAAAGCCCTTGAAATTTAAACTTTGCACATAAACAAGGGATATTGGCGTTTATACAAAATCAGGTTACGATCAATCCTATAATTATTGGTGCTAATCAGTGTGCAAGGCAATATGGGGCCCCCAGCCTTCAGCAGCAGATCTGCCTGAGCAGTTACAAATTATTTTTCGATCAGCATATCATTTGGGGGCTTGCCATGATAAAATTTTGCTTTGAGAAATTGATCTATGGATAAAAAGATGAAAAAAGAGAACAAGAAAATTATCACAATACTGACTTTAATTTCGCTCTTTACCTGTGCGTTCCCCGGTTGTTTCTTGTTATTCTCCGGGACCAGTAAATTTATTATCGCTTTAGAACAGTATGTTTTGGGTACCCCCATAATGGGGATTCTCCGTTTTGACTTGATATGGGGCCTGATTCAGGTATGCCTGAGTGGTTTGTTATGCCTGGTGCCGATGGGCCTGGGTGTTGTGCTACTGGTCGAAAAGAACAAGCCCAAAGAACTGAGCAAGTTGGAGCCCATAGGTCTATCATCGGATGAACCGCTTCCACCCCCAAGTTAATCAACAAACTCTGTACCTGCCTGAGCAGTTACCAATCAATAAAAAAACCTGGTGTCCAATGATGATAAGGCACCAGGTATTTTCGAGTGGTTAATGAGAGGGTTATTCTGAATGTTGCTCCCCGATACCGCGCGGCAGCCACTTTTCTTTATCTTTTCGCAGGCGATGTTCACCGCCGCCACGCTGGTGTAATTGATCAAACCCTTCTGGTTTGAGGAACATTTCTTCCCCATCCAGTAAACCAAATACTCCGCTTTGACCTGGTTCAAGATGTTCTGATTTAAACGGTGCAGCTAAAGCAGGGTCAATGGGTTCATAATTCAGGGGTTCTTCGTAGGTGGTGATATAACCTTCGTAATTCCGTAGGACGACTTTGTGATCTGAATAACTCAAAAGGTAGTTGGGGTGCATGGGTATTTTCCCACCACCACCCGGGGCATCAACCACATAGGTTGGGACAGCGAATCCGGAAGTATGTCCGCGTAAGGCTTCGATGATTTCGATGCCTTTACCAACCGGCGTACGAAAATGTCCGGCACCATGGACGAGGTCGCATTGATAGAGGTAATAGGGTCGAACCCGGATGCGGACCAGGTCGTGTACCAATTTTCGTTGGATATGGGGATCATCATTCACACCAGCCAGTAAGACAGCTTGATTCCCGAGGGGAATTCCTGCTCGAGATAATTTGTCACAGGCCTCCGCCAATTCGGCGGTAATTTCACTGGGATGATTAACGTGGATATTGAGCCACAGGGGATGATATTTCTCCAGCGTTTCACAGAGATCATCCGTGATTCTTTGGGGCATAAAAACCGGTACCCGTGACCCGATCCGCACGATTTCGATATGCGGAATTTCGCGCAGCGCGGCCAGAAGTCGGTCAAGGATTTTGGGCGCAAGTGTCAATGGGTCACCTCCTGAAAGCAGGACATCACGAACCTGAGGTGTTTGGCGAAGATAATCGAGTTGGGCTTCAAAATCTTTAGAGGAGAAGGTTTGGCTGGGGTCACCAACGATGCGTGAACGGGTGCAATACCGGCAATAGCTGGCACATTGGGTGGTTACCAGCATCAAGACACGATCTGGATAGCGATGGACCAGACCCGGAACAGGAGAGTGGGCATCTTCTGCCAGAGAATCTTCCATTTCACCGGTAAAAGGCATGATCTCGCCTGCAGTGGGGATGATCTGTTTCCTGATGGGGTCATGGGGATTTTCCGGGTCAATCAGTGAGGCAAAGTAAGGTGTGATATCGACTCTGAACAGATTGCGCTGGGATAAAGCCTCCTTTTCGCTTTCTGTGAGCGTGACAATTTGCTCGAAATCTTCCACAGAGTTGAGGCGGTGGCTGAGCTGCCAGCGCCAGTCATTCCATTTTTCATCGGGAATATCCGCAAAGGCGGAAGCCCGCTTTGAGGGAAAAGATGACATGTAAGGCTCCTTTAGTCTGGTTACACCAATATTTTATTCTTTATGACCATTGTCCGTCAATGGCAATTAATGGCTGCGAATCTGATCTTCATTCTAAGAAGATGTGCCAGGTTGGATTGAACGTAATTCGCTTAAGAAGTACTTCCGGTCAGAAGGATCTTCAATCTTTACACCGGCTTCTTCTGCCAATGCCAGGTATTTTGCTTTTTCTACCTCATCTCCGGTCAAATCGAGGGCTCGGGCCATCGCTTCATAAGCAAAGGCGAGATCAAAATCCTGCAGCTCGTTTTTTAGTGTTGTTTTTAGGCAGGCTTTCGCATGGTACAGACAGGGTTCTATCCTTGTCAGAAGGGCGTAGACCCGTGAAACCAGCCACTCACCCCGGGCGATATTTTCTGCTTCTCCAACCACTTCCCAATGATAGCGAGAGGCGTGGGCAGCGTGGATCATGCGATCGGTTTCAATCTCGTTGCGGCCTTCCTTCT
Organism: Candidatus Brevefilum sp.; assembly: GCA_007119455.1. GTDB lineage: Bacteria > Chloroflexota > Anaerolineae > Anaerolineales > Anaerolineaceae > Brevifilum. The sequence continues at coordinate 3,510 of SKPR01000121.1, forward strand.
CGATCAGGTCCCAGGTCAAATTGAACAGGTCAATGGCGAACTTCTGATGGGTGTCTTTTTCTTGTTTTTCCGGCATGATTCACACTCCTTGTGAATTTCTATTCATTAAACATAGCGCCGACACTGCGCCCTTCATTGGCACGCAGGATGACTTCACCCAGCATGGCGCTGATGGAGAGAACGACCAGGCGATTGCCAAGGATGGCTTTCTTATCAGCCGGGATTGGGATGGTATTGGTTGTTACAAAGCGTTTGACAGGCAATGCCGCCAGACGTTCAACCGCATTGAGTGAAAGGACTGGGTGTACAAAAACCATATAAATATTCCGAGCGCCATGTTCTTTAAGAATCTCAACGGCGTGGACCATCGAACCAGCAGTGTTCACTTCATCATCAACAAGAATAACATCACGATTCCTGACATCGCCAATGATGGTCATTGAAACCGGATTTTTTATATCACTTGTTCTTTTCTTCTCAATAAAAGCCAGACCCGTATTGATCAGATCTGCGTAAACTCGACCCTTTTTTGCAAAACCAAGGTCAGCCGTCACAACAACCGGGTTTTCCAAACAGGGTTCAAGTTCAAGAAGATAATCTTTTAAAACGTGAAACCCACGTAGAACATCGCCAGGGATTCCGAAGAACCCCTGAATCTGACCCGCATGGAGATCGAAGGTCATGTAGCGGTCTGCGCCTGCAATCTGGATCATATCGGCCACCAGTTTGGCCGTTATGGGGACGCGAGGTTTATCTTTTTTATCGGAGCGGCCATAGCATAAGTAAGGCACGACGGCCGTGATCCGGCCAGCCGAGTCGAGTTTGAGAGTCTGGATTAAAATCAGCAGTTCCATCAAGTTGTGATGCACTGGCGCAGCAGTGGATTGAATCACGTAACAATCCTGTCCCCGAACGCTGTTATGGAGCTGTACAAACAGGTTCTCATTGGGATACTGCAGAATATCGCGTCCACAGAGTGGTTCGTCTAAATATTCAGCAATTTCACTCGACAATTCAGGGTGCGATGTTCCTGAAAATAGTTTAATATTTCCATATAATAAGTCATGTTGCATATGGGGCATGTTCATGATCACCTAATCCTTTGTACGATCTTCAATCTTCAGACGGTCTTTCTGCTTGCCATTCGTCTTTTAAAATACTCATTAAATGGACATCAAAATATTGTCCATGTTGGTAATGCGCTTCTCGATATTGGCCTTCATGGGTCAGCCCTGATTTTTCATAAGCCCGGATGGCTCGCTTATTCTTGGCATAAACCTGCAACCAGATGCGATGCAGGTTTAAAGTGGAAAAACCATGTTCGATCAGCAGTTGCATTGTTTCTGTACCGTAGCCTTGATCCCAAAAAGCCTTCTCACCGATCATAATACCAATTTCAGTAGATCGGTTCCGCCAATCAATATTGTGAAACTGGCAGGTGCCAATGGGGCGAAAGTCATTATTGGGGCCTTGATCCTTAACTTCAATTACCAGTACATGTTCAGTGGCTGGTTGTTTCATCATCGATTCATACCAGCGCTCTTCTTCAAAGCGAGACATTGGAGAGACTAATAAAAGGTTTTCTGTGACCTCCTCATCGTTGATCCAGCGCAGGAAAGCGGAAATATCCTCTTTTTCAGCTGCTCTCAAACGAATTCTTTCACCGGTTAAGTAGGGCATCTAATGACCTGCCTTTCTGCATAGGTTCAGGGTGACAAACGGGTTGGTCCGCGGAACAGGTAAACTGCTTCCCGTATATTTGAAAGCTCCAGCAGGATCATCAAAAAGCGGCTGAGACCGAACCCGAAGCCGCCATGGGGCGGCGTGCCATAGCGAAAATAATTCAGATAATCCTGGATCATTTCCACACTGAGTCCTTTGGCGACCGCCTGGGTTTTCAACATCTCATAGCGATGTTCTCTTTGAGCGCCTGTGGCGACCTCCAGCCCTTTACCCAGTAGATCAAAACTGCGGGTAACATCCCGGTTGTGGGGTTGCAGCATGTGGTAGAAGGGACGGGCTTCAAACGGCCAATCGGTAATGAAGACATAATCGTGTCCCCGGGTATCTTTATAATGAGCGCCAATGGCTCTTTCCGCCCCGGGGTCAAGATCAAACTTCTTTTCTGGGGGCAGTTTATAGCCAATTTCTTTCAGTAAATCGTGTGCTTCAGCCATTGTCAGGCGAGGAAAGGGGATTTCTGGGACTTCAAGACGTACGTCAAAGGCAGCCTCGATGGCTTTGCCATGTTTTTCCATCACACGCTGGTAAGTGTGAGCCAACCAGCGTTCCATGAAGGCCATCACATCTTCATGGGTTTCAATCCAGGACATTTCCATATCGACGCCAGTGAACTCAGTCATATGCCTTGAGGTAAAGGATGGATCGGCGCGGAAAACGGGGCCAACCTCGAAGACACGTTCATAACCGGCAGCCATGGCCATTTGCTTATAAAATTGCGGTGATTGGGCCAGGTAAGCCGTTGTCTCGAAATAGGGCAGGCTGAATAATTCTGCACCGCTTTCACTGGGCATCCCCATAATTTTCGGTGAATGGATTTCGATAAAATCATGATCCAACCAGTATTCGCGCATCGCCTGTTCGGCTGTTGTTTGAACTTCGAATATCAGTCGGTTTACATCACGGCGCAGGTCAAGATATCGCCAATCCAGTCGGAAATCCTGCTCGGGCAGGTATTCCCCAAAGGGCTCAAAGGGCAGGGGGATTTCTGCTGGTCCTTCAACAATCAGGTCCTCCAATTGAATTTCAATGCCACCCAATTTGACGATCTCATTTTCTACAACTTGACCCATAATGGTCAACGCAGATTCTGTTCCCAGGTTGGAGATTGTTTCAGCCAGCTCTGGATTTCCCTTCTTGAAATGGGCTACCTGCACCAGACCGGTCCGGTCCCTGATTATCAGGAACTGCATATTTTTCTGGTCCCGAAGTGTGTGAAGCCATCCTTGAATGGTGACCTTTTTGTTGATATGCTGTGTCAAATCTTTTATTAATGTTCTTTCCATTTTTCTTTCTCCTATGATTAAATTTTGCCATTAAGTGATGTGATAATTTCTGTCGCTTACTTTGTTTTATCGTGGACAAGCAGGTTAGCCGCTTCAATGGGGCTGTACTTCCTTTCGATGACATCCTGTAATACACCCTCAAACTGTTCTTGATCGAGGGCCTGCTGCCATTGTTGAAGCAGCTTGTCCCTGATCAAAGCATCCAAATCCCGTCGTAAGCGATGGGCTTCTTTGATTTGCCAGACACCTGTATCTTGTAAATATGCCCGATGCGCTTGGATATCGGCAGCCAGGCCGGCGATACCTTTACCCTCAGTGGCTGTGATGGTATGGACAGGTGGCTTCCAGGTTTCTTGCTTAATGTAGATATCTTGAAAAAGATGATCGCTATTGCTTGTTCCGTGTTTGCCAGCAGGCAGGTTGCTGCTGTTCTGTGCCATATCGAGCATGACCTTCAATGTTCTGGCCGTGTTGTCAGCCCCTGGTCGGTCTGCCTTATTGACAACCAGGATGTCTGCAATTTCGAGGATGCCGGCTTTGATGGACTGGATATCGTCGCCCATACCTGGCGCTTCCACTACGACGACAGTGTGCGCCAGTTGTGCAACATCCACTTCTGCCTGTCCGGCGCCTACGGTTTCGATCACGATCATGTCAAAACCTGCAGCATCCAGGATGGTGGCAAAGGCTGCTGTGTTGTGGGCCAATCCTCCCAGTGCCCCGCGTGATGCCATCGAACGAATAAATACACCTTTATCGCCTGATAGGTCTGCCATCCGGATTCGGTCACCAAGCAGAGCACCACCGGTGAAAGGGCTGGTTGGGTCCACCGCGATAACAGCCACCTTAGGCGGTTTTGTCTCCGATTTGTTTTGTCGAAATGCTTTTACCAGCTGATTAACGAGGGTGCTTTTCCCCGTACCTGGTGCGCCAGTTACACCGACGATATGTGATTGGCCTGTATGGGGGAAGAGATCAGCCTGAATTTCAAGGCTTTGTGGATCATCATTTTCGATAACGGTCAATGCACGAGAGAGGGCCAGCCTGTCACCGTTTTGGATGGCTTGTGGATCAATCTTCGACACAATTTTTAATCCTGGACATTCACGGCTTGTTTGATGTCACTTACAACCTGCTGTGTATCAGTGCCCGGGCCATAAACCGCATACACCCCATTATCTTTCAGGGCAGGAATGTCATCTTCTGGGATGATGCCGCCTACAAAAACCCGGACATCATCCAGGCCGTTTTGTGCTAATTTGTCCATTACAGATGGCACTAAGACGTTGTGTGCGCCCGATAGGATCGAGAGGCCTACCACATCGACATCTTCCTGGAGTGCAGCTTCAGCGATCATCTCGGGTGTTTGCCTGAGGCCCGTATAAATGACTTCCAGACCGGCATCCCGTAAGGCACGGGCAATCACTTTTGCGCCACGATCATGGCCATCCAGGCCGGGTTTGGCGATCAGGACTCGAATTTTTCTATCCGTCATGTATTTCTCCATGAATTTTGATTCCAAATCTGATTATACCGCGTTCACTCATTGATTATCCCGTGATGGAATATTTGTGTTCTGGTCAATCGCAAAGTTGAAGAAAAAGCTTATCTGATAACCCTGGACTTTTCCATGCATTGAGATCCACTTTAGATGTTGCACTTAAAACCTTCGCTGGAGCAAAGCGGACCCCACACCTTCTGTTGGTGAGGGCAAGCAGAGAAGGCGGCGCGCAGCTGTTGGAGCTAGTGAAACCTGCACTATATGTTGGTGGGGGCAAGTTGAGGTGATTTTAATTAATTAATTGGCATCGATAAAACGAATGAGGTTGTGATTGCCTTGAATGTTTGTGATTGAGTCAACCTTGCATAGAACTCTGTTTATAAATAAAATGAAACCAGTCAGTATGCAAGGGACAATGAGGCCTCCCAGTATTCAGCAGCAGAACTGCCTGAGCGGTTACAATTAAAACAAAATAATTGGATTATCGGAAGATCACATCAAATGCCAAAACAAAAACATGAACGACCACGCTTGATTACAATCCTGTCGGTGTTTCTGATCTTGCAGGCCCCTTTGATTATTTTCCTGGGTTTGAATGTATTGACGGATCACTGGACATTTTTATATTCCTGGCCTGATTTCTGGCAAGCTTTTCAAGAGGCCTTTTCCCTGGTTTTGCAAACACCGGGTGAAGTGGCCACCGATGAGATCCTTTTTTATAATGTTCTGGCGTTTGCAGTGCTTACCGCATCGGCCATCTTAGCATTAATCGCTGGGCTGACCTTTAATAGGGGAGGGGCCTTGGCCTGGATCATCAGTCTTCTCGCTCAGATTGGCACGCTGCTGGTCGGGATCGGCTTATATCTGCTGCACCGTCCTTACCAGACGTATTGGCTGCTGGCGATAGGGGTTCTGATGGTCTTGTATTTAAATTATGGTGATGTCCGGTTATGGTTTTTACAATCAGAATTAGCTGATCAGGAGGTGGCCCATATCTGAATTAAACCAGGCTGATCTCCTTAAACGATTTGAGCCGATTTTAAAGTTCAACCAGGGTGAGCGATTTTTTCCATACAATGTGGAAGATTATGTGGAGAAGGCCAATCTGTGGGTGAAAGAACCTAAAAGGCCTGCAGAAGAATTATTCTCAGAAGAGGAACTTGATCTCGAAAAGCTGGGTTCACTCAGGTTGACAGGGGCCAGGAATGTTCATTATCTGCAATTCATCTCACCGTTCAATCTGGGAGAGCTGGCTGAAATCCGGTTCAATGAATTGCGTAAAGCACTAAAAAACCGTGAATTCCAGCCAACACGAAGCCGCCTGGCACGGGTGGGCTACCTGGCCCGGATTGTGGATGCAGCTTTTTCGTTGATGCTCCTCCTGCGCGGACGGGTTCCCGGTGATGCAATGGCTGCAGCCGTGATCACCTTCGATAAAATGCTTGAGAGAAAGCGTTCATTTAAATACTACGGCCGCGTTATACGTCAGAGCGGATGGGTTGTTTTGCAATACTGGTATTTCTACGCCTTCAACAACTGGCGAACTGGTTTTTTTGGCGCCAACGATCACGAAGCTGATTGGGAAATGGTCAACATCTATTGTTATCAGGACCCTGCCGGGGATTTACGGCCAGCCTGGCTGGGTTATGCCTGTCATAACTATACTGGTGATGATCTCAGACGACATTGGAATGACCCGGAAATTGAGAAGGTTGGGGAACACCCGGTCGTATTTGTTGGTGGTGGCTCTCATGCCAGCTATTTCCAGCGTGGTGAATATCTCACGCAGCTCAGCCTGCCCTTTCTCTCGCCCTTGCAAAAAGCCACTAAAATAATCGATAAATTATTTGGTAAGTTATTCCGTGAAAAGCGTTATGGCCAGGAGGATGAATCGGATACGGCATTTACCATCCCCTTTGTCGATTATGCTCTTGGTGATGGTCTGAGCATTGGTCCTGATGGAGATGAGCCCTGGTCGGACCCTGGAGTCATCGAACCACCGCCAGAATGGGTGATGAATTTTCGTGGTTTATGGGGATTATATGCCCAGGATCCTTTCTCTGGTGAAGATGCACCTGCTGGTCCCCGTTACAACCGGGATGGGTCTGTTCGCCAGGCCTGGTTTGACCCTCTCGGTTGGGCAGGTTTGGAAAAGGTCGTACCGCCAGCCGAACAAGCTGATTTATTTCAAACTCGCAAAGCTGGTATTCGGGAGGAAGTTCAAAGCCTTGAGAATGAGATTGATTCGTTGCAGGACATCCATTATCAGCGTGGGATTGATCAGGTGGCCATCCGTGATGAGCCACATCTCCAAAACGAACTCGTCCGTGTCAACAAGCTCCTTGAGGAAGAAATGGCGGCCCTGGCTGAAAAAAGGCGCCAGCTAACCATCAAAAAGGCGATGTTGAATTCTCTTGAGTTGCATGCTGACGAAGTGTCCAATGGTAAGCAATACCCTATCCGGGCACACATAAAAAATCCCCACCTTCCTCAAAGCAAAAAGGATTTGCGGTTCAGTGGCCTGGCGGAAGTCTGGGCGGCGATCAGTATTGGTCTGATGATGATTGCTGTGGTGGTTTTGATCGTTTTCGCCCGTCCTTTCTTCGTTGCAGGTCTGATAGGTTTATTCCTGGTGATGGTGTCTATCGAAGCAGCTTTTCGACGTCGATTGTCAGTCGTAGTGCGCTGGTTTGCGATCCTTCTGGCAATGGCCGGTTTGTTGATCCTCATTTATGAGTTCTTCTGGTTTATCATCCTTGGGATCATGATGGTCATTGGCTTTTATATGATCATCGAAAATCTGCGGGAGTTAGCCGCCCGGCGTTGATGTTTTGAGGCTTTTGATCTTCAATCAAGAATTAGAAATTTTCAAGCGATATATTCCGATGTGACAGCAGTCTTCAAGATTTCACCGTAATAAATGCGGTGAAAATCGCGGTTGGGATAATGTTTGTAGATGCTATCATCCAGGAAGTGGGCGGGGTTCAAGTCGTCGGCATAAATTTTCTGGCATTCGATCACGATTTCCGCCTCTTTGAAGGCTGGTGAGGCCACCGCACTGGCGGGTTCGGGGGTCAGACCAGCAGCGGAGATTTTGTCACCGTCCCGGCCAGACCTTGACCCGAGCAGATTGAGGGCATCCCGGTATTTTTGGGGAAAAGCTGTCAAAGTATAGGTATCATAGGCTTCCATGAACTCGAACGTGTAGCGTGAATGTCTGACGGCTACAAACGTGAACGGTTTGCTCCACATGGTCCCAATAGCGCCCCAGCCGATGGTCATCGTGTTGAATTTATCCTTCGCATAGTCACCTGAAGTGATCAACATCCATTGTTTGTTGAATAATTGATGCGGTTGGATTTTTAATTGTGCAATGTCGATAAAGTGTCTCTGCATTCTTCCTCCTTTGGGTGGTTTATTTAATAAGGATGATACCATTGATCTGCTGCCAACCCCTCATGATTTTTTGAGTCAGCATCTCAAGTTCTGCTGTAAATAGAAAATAAGAGGGGATGTTATTCTCCATGAGTAAAATGGATGTTCGGGTATAATCGACCCTATGAT
>SKPR01000110.1 GCA_007119455.1 Candidatus Brevefilum sp.
GTTGGGAAGCACTGAAACGCTAAAGTTATCAGAGGCTGACACAGATTTTAGACCGTTGAGATGTTGTAAAATACATCTCAACGGTTTTTATACATTGTTTAATCTGAATTACACATAGAAGGATGCATTGATGGCAGATTCACTACACGCCCTTGAAAAAGAAATCACCACCTGCCGAAAATGTCCCCGCCTGGTTAACTGGCGAGAAGAAGTCGCCCGCACCAAACGCAGGGCATATCGGGATGAAACCTATTGGGGAAAACCAGTCCCAGGGTTCGGCGACTCAAATGCCCGAATCATGATCGTCGGGCTTGCACCTGGTGCACATGGTTCCAATCGCACCGGTCGGATGTTCACCGGCGATGCCAGTGGTGATTTTTTATTTCCTGCGTTGCACCGGGCCGGGTTTGCCAACCAGTCCACTGCCGATCACCCGGGCGATGGCTTGAAACTTAAAGATGTCTTTATTACAGCCGTCTGCCGCTGCGTCCCGCCCAAAAACCGGCCAAATGTGTCTGAGATCAAGAACTGCCTGCCCTGGTTGGAAGCGGAGATTGACCTTCTGCCAAACCTGCAGGGTTTTGTCGCCCTGGGCCGGATTGCCTTTGACAGCCTGATCCGAATGTACAAAATGCAGGGCATTGATCTGCCCAAAATAACATTCGGCCATAATGAATTGTATGAATTAGGAAATGGCCTCCCCTGGTTGCTTTCATCCTATCATCCCAGCCAGCAAAACACCCTTACCGGCCGGCTTACTGAAGAAATGTTTGACAAAATCTGGGATCGGGCACGAGAAAGGGTGAATCAGGTGATTAGGGATTAGGTGACACACCATTAAATCATTCCCAGCACTCAATACCTCATACCCAATGCCTCGCACCTTATATCTCACACCCAATGCCATCCCCTCCATTCCCAAAACCCGCTTGACGGGTTAAGATAATGCCATGATCAATATCCGCCTTGATAAAGTCACTTTTTCATACCCTTCCCAGCCAATCTTCCAGGAAGCCTCCTGCGAAATCCAGGCCGGCTGTTATGGTGTGATTGGCCCTAATGGCAGCGGTAAAACAACGCTCTTGAAATTAATCCTGGGAGAGCTAAAACCGGATGCCGGCTTCATGGTCCGGGACAGGCGCTTGAAAATTGCCTATATGGCGCAGGAAGTGACCCTTCCCCCGGATAACTCAGCTTTTACAACGGTCCGCCAGGGAGCCAGCCAAATTCTGGCCATCGAAGAAGCACTGGGCACTCTCGAAAAACACTTTTCTGACCCGGCTTATTATGACAATGAAAAGCGACTGGCGCGACTGATCGACCAGCAAGAAAACTTAACATCCATATACAACGAACTGGGCGGACCAGGTCTTGAAGGACAAATTAAAACTTTATTGAGTTCAATCGGATTTGATGCCCATGAAATGGATCTGCCAGTCCGACATTTGAGCGGTGGTCAGAAAAAACTGCTGGGGTTGGCGCAGATCATCATTGGCCGGCCGGATGTGCTTCTGCTGGATGAACCGGACAACCACCTCGATCTGGATGGCAAAGCCCTCCTTCAAAATTTGATCGATACCTTCAGTGGAAGTGTTGTGATCGTATCACACGACCGTTATTTTCTCGATATGGTGGTTGATGAAATCCTGGAAGTGGAGAACGGCCGGGTCACTCAGTTCAAAGGGAATTATTCGGAATACATGTTTGATAAACAGATCAAACTTCAACGGCAAGCTGCCCGATTCCAGGCCCAGCAAAAGGAAATACATCGGCTGGAGCAGGCTGCCAAAAGACTGTTGATGTGGGGCAAGGTTTATGACAACCCGAAATTCTCAAACAGGGGGATGAACATCATGAAGCGCCTGGACAGGATGGAAAGAGTTGAAAAGCCCCTGTTGGAACGCGATCAAATCGATATCAGCCTTGCTGGTTGGCGGGGCAGCGAAAAAGTGCTCGAAATATCGAACCTGGCAAAGGCATTCCCATCCGGTCCCGGCAATCAGATTGACCAGGTCTTGAGGGATATTAATCTCTTGCTGCGATACAGTGACCGGGTCGGCCTGATCGGGCCGAACGGTGCCGGAAAATCCCTCCTGGTCCGGATGATCCTGGGTGAGGTTGAGGCTGATTCAGGCTCAATTTATCTTGGTCCAAGCATCAAACCGGGGTATTACGCCCAGGAATTTGAAACCCTGGACCCCAAACTCAGTTTATTGGATCTGATCTGCAAGGCAGGCAATTTCCCCGAAAACAGAGGTGTCGCTTTCTTGAAGAAGTACCTGTTTACATATGACCAACGTGATACCCGGGTTGGTGACCTCTCCGGTGGGGAGCGCGCCCGGCTGCAAATTGCCCTGATTACGCTTTCAGGGGCCAATTTCCTGCTGCTTGACGAGCCCACCAACCACCTGGATATCCCCTCATGTGAAGTCCTGGAGGATGCCCTGATGGAATTCAATGGCACCATCCTGACGATTTCACATGACCGGTATTTCCTCGATCGGATTGCAGATCGTATCATTGATTTACGTGATGGTGCAACCCGAGAATACCTGGGGAATTATTCAGATTATGAAAAGCAGAGGCGCTTGAAAATTAATACCCCCGGTTAAATCGTTGAGTGCCAGGGACGCCGACCCTGGCACTCATCAGAAGGAGAAGAAAAGTGTCTTAGCTGATTACATTGTAGCATCTTCAAGACACCATAACTTGACGATTACCCTACGATCACCCTACAATAACTATTTAAACTGCACTTTTCGTGTAATTTTCTCCTATTTTTAGAAAAATCATAACTGCTCAGGCAGTTCTCTTGTTGAAGGCTGGGGGGCCATAGTCCCTTGCATACTGACTAGCTACGAAAAATTTTATCTCAGGAACGTTGATGACCCAGAATTTTATTCATAACGCAGTGCTTCAACCGGCGCCAGAGAAGCAGCCCGGTTGGCGGGGTAATAACCGAAGAAAATACCTACTGCAGCCGAAAAAAGTGTAGCCAGCAAAACTGAATTCAATGTCACAGCAATATCAAGGGGGGTTCCAGAACGGGCAGCGATCTGACTGACAACCACCGAGATGACCCAGCCCAAACCGATCCCAAAGGCACCGCCA
>SKPR01000169.1 GCA_007119455.1 Candidatus Brevefilum sp.
GTTGGATAAGAAGCTGTTCCCTGACGTATTCTGCAGCACCAATGTCAAGACCTCGTGTTGGTTGTGCAGCGATGATGGTGCGGGGATTTCGAGATAGTTCACGGGCCAACACAATTTTTTGGATATTTCCACCAGACAGGCTTTTTGCCATTGTTTTTTGGGAGGGTGTTTTAACCTTAAACTGATCAATTAATTGATCTGTCTCAGCAGAAATCTCTTTTAATTTTAGAAAACCATTTTTTGAAAACTTGGGTTGGGTGTGCTCTCGTAGAATAATATTTTCAGCAACCGTAAAATTCTTGATCATTCCATCCCGCATTCGCTCTTCGGGTATGTAAGACAACATCCGTTTTGTGAGTTGCCCAGGGTTTAAACCTGTGACATCTTCACCCTCAAGGAATATCCGCCCTTTATCAGGTTTCCGAAGTCCAGCCATGACCTCTGCCAGTTCGCGCTGACCGTTACCTGAGACACCGGCAACCCCAAGAATCTCACCCGAATGAACTTTGAGATCAACGTTATTTAATCCCTGGGTTCCGCGATCGCTTTGACAGGAGATCTCTGATAATTCCAATCGAACTTCTCCCCGTTGTACATGATTTGAACGTGTAATAAATTCGATATCATGGCCAACCATCCACGTTGCCAGGATCTGTTTATTCACTTCAGAAGTGGGGCGGGTTCCAATTTTCCGGCCATTACGCAGGACGGTAACCCTTTGGCTTATTTCAACAACTTCGTGTAGTTTATGAGAAATAAAAATAAGTGCATAACCATCTTCAACCATTTGCCGCATGATGACAAAAAGTTCATCAACTTCCTGGGGAGTTAATACGGCGGTGGGTTCGTCAAGTATTAATAAAGCTGCGCCGCGATAGAGCGCTTTGAGAATTTCAACACGTTGTTGCTGTCCAACTGAAAGCTGCCAGATACAAGCGTTAGGATCAATCCGCAGGCCGTAAGTATCCGCCAACTGGTGAATGCGTTGAGAGACAAATTTAAGATCGGTCAAGGGACCGCGAGTGGAGGGTAATCCCAGCGCGACGTTTTCCGCAACCGTCAATGTTGGCACAAGCATGAAGTGTTGATGAATCATTCCAATGCCCAATTTGATCGCATCGGTGGGGGAGGCAATTCGTACCTGCTCGCCATTGATGAAAATCTCACCTTCATCCTGGCTATAAAGCCCATAAAGGACTTTCATCAGGGTGCTCTTGCCAGCACCATTTTCACCCAGAAGTGCATGTACTTCTGATGCTTTAACATCGAAATCAATCTGGTCGTTGGCTAACACACCAGGAAATTTCTTGGTTATGCCAATCATTTCCATCGTTTTGATCTGGTTTTGTGGTATTGCAGAATTATTTTCAGTGGCCATAGGACTAATCCGCTAATAGATAATGATGAGGTCAGAAGTCAAATGACCTCTGACCTCTTTTTGTAAACTAACTAGGGCAGTTCAATGGTAATTGTGCCATCGATAATACCCTGGATGGTTGCTTCAGCAGCTTCCATAACTTCTGCAGGGATATCAATATTTTCGTTGAAAACCATCACCTGGCCACCATTGGCAAGATCAATGATGAAAAATTCACCACCAAGCTGGTTGTCAGCCCTCTTGGCAACGATGTCTTCGAGGATCACTTCCCAGTGATAGACCTGGCTGGCCACAACGGTGTTGGGTGCAAAGGATTGCTGATCAGCCTGGGTGCCGAACCAAAGGGCACCGGCTTCTTCAGCTTTACCGATAGCGCCAACCACCATCTGGGCAGTACCTGTCAGGATGTCAGCACCAGCAGCCAGATGGGTCTCAGCAGCCTCTGCAGCCAGGGCCACATCGGAGAATGTACCGATATAGGTTACACGGACATCAATGTCTGGATCAGTTGCCAAAACACCGGCAACAAAGCCATCGACGTATAGCTTGGCATCGCCGGTCTCGATTGGGCCAACCACACCGATGACTTTGCTTTCGGTCATCAATGCGGCCATCACGCCCATCACGTAACCACCTTCATGAGAAGCGGCTTCGTAAGCATAAATATTCGGCTGCCCAAAGGTTTCAACTGTTGTTCCCCAGGCAAAGCTGATCTCGGGGAAGTCTGGGGCAATTTCCTGCACCGAGGAGCCGTATTGTGATCCATGGGCAATAACCAAATCATAACCCTGGGCTGCATAATCGCGGATAGCAGCAGCGGCATCATCAACCACAAACATCATTTCTGAAATGGCGAATTGGAGCGCATCTTCACCGCCCATGTCCTCTTGTAACGTAACAATTGCGTCGTAGATGCTCTGGGTGAAAGCAAAGTCGTTGGCTGCACTGGGCGAGACAATCGCAACGGTCAGTGGTTCATCAACGGCGGGCTCTTCGACCTCAGGTTCTTCTACAACGGGTTCTTCCACAACGGGTTCATCAACCTGTTGCGGTGCACAGGCACCGAGAAGGAATACCAGTACGAGTAGTAACGATAGATATTTAAGGGTGGATTTCATTCTTATCTCCTTCATACAAATTGGTTTGGTTTTGTTCTTACTGCATTAGACGACGAGTATTTTGTTTATCCCTTATGCCTCCTTTTTATGATTAATGGCTCGGTTAGATCGAGGATAATAACGCGTGCAGAAGATGATGAATGAAGATCAACCTTCCCTCTCAAATGGTTTTGTAAGCGCAGAAGGCATCCGCACTTTTGAAACAGATGCTGTTAAAACGAGAATGGTCAGCACATAAGGCATCATGGTAGCAAACTCAGAGGGAATCGGAATACCCAATACCTGGATCCAGAGCTGTAACCCATTGATCAGGCTGAATAACATGGCTCCAGCTAAAACGCCCCAGGGACGCCAGGCGCCAAAATAAACCAGCGCTACGGCAATAAATCCCTGGCCTGCTGTCATACCCTGTTGGAAAACATTGAGTAAAGCAATTGAAAGAGAAGCACCACTCAAGCCTGAAAGGGTTCCACCCAGAATGGTTGTGAAGTATCGCACCCGGGCGACGCTGACACCCAGTGAATCCGCAGCTTCCGGGTTCTCACCAACCGCTCTGATTTTTAATCCCAGCGTGGTTTTATTCATCACAAACCAGGCAATGTGAACAAGCAAAA
>SKPR01000133.1 GCA_007119455.1 Candidatus Brevefilum sp.
AATGCGGTTAACCTGGGATTGCCCTGGGTTGACCCCAATCATCCTGTATAATTCGGATCAACGACAGTCGTCTAAATGCGCAATCGCCAAGGGATTGACCTGGAAAAATCCATTTTTCAACATCTACACGGGACGGGAGAAATGATCATGGCCAATATCGAAATGAAAACCGATATTTTGATCGCCGGTGGTGGGTTGGGTGGCGTGGCAGCTGCCCTGGCAGCCTTGAAGTTGGGCCGGACTGTGATCCTGACTGAAGAAACCGATTGGATTGGCGGCCAGTTAACGGCCCAGGGCGTGCCACCGGATGAGTCCCCCTGGATTGACGCATTCCAAACCGGGGCGACCGCCAGTTACCGAATGATGCGCGAGCATATCCGCGCTTACTACCGCCGGTATTACCCCCTTCTGGAAGAACATCGGAACAACCCGCATCTGAACCCCGGCCTGGGCAGTGTCAGCCCAATCTGCCACGAGCCAAAGGTCGCCCTGGCTGTGCTGCAGGGAATGCTGGCACCGTACCTGGTCAGCAGTCAACTGAGGCTGTTATTGAACCATACCCCAGAAAGGGCGGATTGTACCGGCGACAGGGTTGACGCCCTGACCCTCAAGGATCTGACCAGCGGGGATTCGAAGACCATCCAGTTTGAGTTTGTGTTGGATGCCACCGAACTGGGTGACCTGCTGCCCCTGGCCGGCGTTGAACACGTGATTGGGGCCGAATCACAGCACCAGACCGATGAACTTCATGCTTTGCCGGGCGACCCCGACCCCCTCGACCAGCAGGCCCATTCCTGGTGTTTCGCCCTGGATTACTACCCGGGTGAAGACCATACCATAGAAAAACCAGAAAGTTATGATTTCTGGCAGTCGTACAAGGCTGACTTCTGGCCGGCACCGCAGTTGAGCTGGTACCAGGCTGACCCGGTTGACCTGCGGACCGTTTTCCGCCCGATTTTCAACGGGCCCACAGACGCCGTTTATGTGGATGATTTATGGCACTTCCGCCGTATTTTATACCGAGGTCACTACCCCGAAGGCACTTTCTCCAGTGACATCACCCTGGTGAACTGGCCGCAAATTGATTACTGGCTCGGGCCGATCGTGGGCGTTACAAAAGAGGAGCAGCAACAGCACCTTCAAGGCGCGCGACTGCTGAGCCTGTCGATGCTTTACTGGATGCAAACCGAAGCTCCCCGGCATGATGGCGGTCAGGGATATCCTGGCTTACGCCTGCGGGGTGATATCCTGGGAACGGATGGCCTTGCCAAGACCGTTTACGTCAGGGAAGCCCGCCGAATCCGAGCACGTTTTACCGTACTTGAAGCGCATGTCGGTGTGGAACAGAGAGGGTCGTCGAAGGGCGCTGAGGTTTTTCCGGATAGCGTGGGGATCGGCAGTTACCGCATCGACCTGCATCCCAGCTCATCCGGGCGTACCTACATTGATATCCCGAGCTGGCCCTTCCAGATCCCCCTTGGTGCGCTGCTGCCGGTACGGGTTGAAAACCTGCTCCCAGCAAACAAGAACATCGGCACCACACACATCACCAATGGGTGCTACCGGCTGCATCCGGTCGAGTGGAATATTGGTGAGTCAGCCGGCGCTCTGGCGTCTCACTGCCTGAATCGTAAACGCTCTCCACATGAGGTGTGGGAGAAAGCTGAACACCTGGCGGATTTTCAGACGCTGATAGCAGATAGACTGGGGTTCGAATTGGCCTGGCCCGAGGCATTACGTCTGACACCCCGGGTCAAACTGGACCCGTTGGGTATATAGATATTGCCGTTATTATTCGTGTTTTAAATCTCTGGAGGATAGGCTATACGAATTTGTTACAGGAGAAGGCTGCCGACTCTGTTACTTCATTCGAGGTGTAATCTCATCCATCAGGTGTTGATAGATGATGTCCCAGTCAAAGACTTCTTCTACCCGCTTTTGTAAATTTATCTGCAATCGCTTGCGTTTGCGGGAATCAATAATTAATTCCAGCAATGCCCTACGGATTGTATCAGCCCGGTTATCCTCAATAATCAGACCATGATCTTCATCGGGGACAACCTCACGGGTGCCACCCATCGGTGTAGCGATCACAGCGCACCCCATTTTTCCGGCTTCCAAAAGAATCGTTGGCAGCCCCTCCGGGAAACGTGAGGGCAAGACCAGGATATCCGATTCAGAGAGCAAACTCAGCACAGAATCATGGCTGATCCGTCCCAGACGGATCAAGCGACCCGGGATGGTTTTAATATTTTCTGCAAAGGGATCATCACCCGCGATCAGCAGCGCGAGATCCTGGCCTTCAGCCAGCAAAGAGGTGACGGCCTCAACCAGTTCCATGATCCCCTTTTCTGGAACCAACCTGCCGACGTAACTGATCAAAACGGTGGAATCACAAAAACCATAGCGCGCCCTGAAACTGGCCTGGCTATCAGGCAGGTAGTTAATATCAACGCCATTATAGATCACCCCCCTTGCTGTGATACCAAAATGCGCCAGCCAATGGTTGCACGCCTGGGAGACCCCGTAAAAATGACTGATATTCTGTTTTACCAAAAAGGTGATGCCATGCTCATAATAATTTGCCAGAGCCTGGATCAGGGGGTTTTTTCTCTCAAAATGGTCTGAGCCATGCTCAATCAAAATTGATGGGATCTTCCTGTGTTTGCTATACCAGGAACTCAATAATGACAGGACGTAAAATTTGACATTAATAATGCAAAAATCAAATTTGTAATCGTTAATTAAATTGAGGATGCGGAAAAAATTTGGAGATAAGAATGGGATCGGTAACCGGCCTTTGAGTAATGCAAAACTCGGAAACCGAAAATATATCACCCCATCAATTACTTCAGACTCAGCAGCATGATCCGTATTAAGGCAGACCAGGACCACCTGATGCCCATGTTCGACAAACTTTTTAGCGAGCTGATGGGAATAGCGCTCAACACCGCCAACATGCGGCAGCCCAAAGGATGAAACGATGCAAATCGTTTTTTGTGACATGTCAACCACTCAGAAATTGGATAGGGGCAAGACTCCGTCTGTCAGGACCCCAGAATTTGAATCTGGTTTTGCGCATAATAGAATCAGGGGTTCCCTACCAACAAGACGAACTGACCACTGTCACCAAAATGAGGCTGGTAACGGGCGTTGATGGGACCGGCCTTCTCCGTGTCACGCTGAATGGCTTCCCAATCTTCAATCGTCAGCAGGGCATAGTCGAAGTTTTCTCTCATGATATTCCCGGCAATATCCGGTGGGTACTCCACGTACCAGAAATTACCTCGAGTTGATTGAACATCAAATAGAATATTGAACATTGAGAGTGCTTCATCCACATTTTTTAAAATAGGCACCGGACCTTCTAAAAATACTTTATTCACAAGATAAAACCGCATATCCGGGTGAAATTGAATCTGATCTTCAAACTCGGTAAAGGGTAAAACGGTCTCAGCAAACATCACCTCATTTCTACGGGTGATGAAAAAGGCCCGAAGATTTGAGACAAAAGGTGATAGCAGCATCGAGAGGATGGCGATAAAGGCAATCAGATGCGATAACCACTTTTCTCTGACCAGAAACAGGGCGATGAAGAAAACACTCAAGAGAACCGGGTACAAAATCAGGTTGACGATTGCTCCCCGGTCATAAAGGTCTGCGGGGAAAGCCAGCTGCATCAATAACCGAACTAACAGCATAATTCCGATGCCAATGCCCAGGTAGATCATAAACAGGTTTCGCTTACGGCCTGATTCGGGCATTTCCAATCGTAAGAATTGGGGCGCCAGAACACATAGCAGGGGTAATGTGGCCAGGGCAAAACGATGATCATAGCCAAACCGATTATTGATTGAAAAGACAAGGAATAATATTGTCGACAACGGTGCCAGCCATAATAAACGCCGGGGCGCTCGGGTGTCGGGGTCAAGGGAGATCCCACTGAGCACATACAGGAAGAAGGGCAGGAAGGCCATCGTCAGGAAATACCCATGAAACCAGTCAATCTCGCTTCGTTCCTGAACCGCGTCAAAGGCATATGGTGAATCGCCAATATAGGTTCCTAAATAGCCCTGCCAATCTGAAAACCGCAATCCAAATAATGGATCCCCTAAGAAGATGCCACTGAGCAAGGCAAAGATGACAATACCTCCCAAAATCCCGCAACCTACCCAGAGCAAATTTTTGACAAAAACTTTCCACTGGAATGGCGCATCACCCACCCACCCCAGGCCCAAGAATAATACAGCCACTGGGATAGTGGATTCTTTAGTCTTAAAACCCAAAAAAAATAGTACCCCCAGGATAGCGATCATCCAGGGATTTTTATGACCCCTGTTGACGGAAAATAGATATACGGCAAAAATGGCCATGATCATGGTCATGGCTGTGAAATCTACCACTACCACCCCGGCCATCTCGACCATTCCAGATAACGAGAAAAATAAGATGACGGCCAGCAAACCATGGAAAACATTGCTATGCTTTAAAGTTTTCCTGGCACTGATATAAATCAAAAAGGCATTGACGCCAACGATAAAGCCCCAGAGCAGATGGTAACCGACCAATGGGTGTGGGGCTAACCAGATAAAAATAGCCTGGAGGAAAACATGAAAGTAGCGGTTTAAGATGAATGGATCTGCGATCCCGCGCATACCTACATTGATATAGAGGGTAACATCTGAGGAGTTCGGCCCACCCCTGGCGTAGATCGAGAATAAAGCGCCGATGACCAGGGAAACCACGCCTGCCATAATCAGTTCAGCAGACCATGGCATATTTAGAAGTTTATCCAGCCAGATATTTAATTGCGGCTGTTTTTTACTCAAATCATTGTTTTGTTCAATAATTGAATCGTGTGACATATTAACTATTTATGGCTCTGTCGCGAATTGATGAGTTGCAGGCGGATTGCAGCAAGCTGGCTGGCTACCAGGCCGATAACAAAGAAGATCAGACCTGTGACAATCGCCAGAACGGAACCGACACTGACGCCCCTGCCCATGATGATGAAGGGCACACCCCAGCCAAACCCTACCAGCAGACATAAAAATGAAAGCGGCAGGAAGAAGCGGAGGGGGTTGAACATCATGGCAATATTCAACACATTGACCAGGGTGTCAAATGCTGAGAAAAGATTAATTGTGCTCTTTCCAGCCACCCTCTCCTTGACACTGATCGGGTGCTCCAAGACCAGGTGATGCTGGTTAATGAAAATCAAAGTGATGATATCACTGAAGGCCATTGAATCAGGGCATAGCTCAAGATACTTCTTAACCAGATCCGTCCGGTATAACTTGAAACCTGAATTGAGATCCTTCACAGGCATTGACATCAGGTAGCGCGCGAAAGTTCTGATGATCCATTTACCCGTCCAGCGGAATGGATTCCCTTTGACTTCGGATGGTCTGGAGCCAATCACAAGATCGGCCTCTTCTTCAGAGGCTACTCGCAGAAGTGCATCAATATCTACTGGATTATGCTGACCATCACCATCCAAGGTAACCGTAAACTCAGCATTGGCATGCAAGATACCTGTCTTAAGCGCACCACCATAGCCCCTGTTCACACGATGATTGATGACCTCAACAAATTCATTTTGCGCGATTTGTTCCAAGATTTCTGGTGTCTGATCGGTTGAGCCATCATCAACCAGGATTAGCGGATAGCCGTTTCTTTCACTGTAGGCAATCAAATCGGGAAGAACGAAGGGTAAAGATTCGTCTTCATTGTATATCGGTATCACAATGGACAGGCGGCTCTCAGTCATAACCATAATTTACATCAGCAAAATTAAGATCGGTTCAATTTCTTTAGATTGTTTTTATCCATATCAGCTAGCATTGAATTCGATTTCGACCTGAAGCTAACTCGCCAGATCTAAAGAATAATATTGATGTTAGTTCCTAAAAGATTATATCGCACATATTTTTTTAAATTGTGCTATGATCATTTTGAGGTTTCAAGGATGAATGACATCTATCATGACGAAGAATTGCGGGAAAGCCAGGCCTTCTCCACTGAGAATGTGCCCTTCGATCCATCCCTACACAAAGTAACGGTGATTATACCGGCTTTTAATGAAGCGCGGTTTATCGGGTCAATCATCTTAAAGCTAAAAAAATGGCCTGTTGAGGTTCTGGTCGTTGATGATGGGTCCACAGACGATACTGCTGAGATTGCCCGGGCAGCCGGTGCAGAGGTTATCAGGCTTGGCATAAATCAAGGTAAGGGTGTGGCACTCAATCGTGGAATCCTGACTGCCCGCCAGAATAAACCCGATGTGATTGCCCTGATTGACGCAGACGGCCAGCACCTGCCCGAAGAACTGGGGCAGGTGATCAATCCGATCCTCCAGGGAGAAGCCGATATCACGGTTGGCTCACGTTATTTACAAAACTCATCCAATACCCCCTCACACCGCAAGCTGGGCCACAAAGCATTCAATATGCTCACCGGCGTTGCATCGGGTGTGAGGGTGTCCGATTCACAGAGTGGATACCGCGCCTTCTCTCCCAAGGCCTATGATGTGCTGGTTTTCAACTCCAAAGGGTTCTCGGTCGAATCCGAAATGCAGTTCCTTGCTTCTGAACAGGATTTAAAAATCCTTGATGTTCCCGTTACGATCCAGTATTTTGACAAAGAAAAACGATCGGCCTGGCGGCAGGGTGCTTCCGTTTTGAACGGGATTCTTTCATTAACCAGCCAGTACCGTCCGCTGCTCTTCTTCAGCGTCCCGGGGTTGGTCAGCCTATCTGCAGGGGTGATCTGGGGTGTGATTGTGATCAACCGCTTTATCCGGTTTGGGCAATTGGCCGTCGGTTATGCCATGATTTGCGTGCTATTATGCCTGATCGGGCTGAATTTGTTCTCAACGGGGATCACGCTGCATGCCATCAGGGCACTGTTCCAGGAGCATTTCACCAGCAACAACAAGATACGGCCTGATTGACATTTAGCACAATGTTTTCAAACCCCCAGGATAGCATGGCATAAGCCAGGGTTGAAATATGCCTCACAACGTTCATCACACACAAGAAACATTTCAGGAGTTGTAAAGAATTGCTTAGAGCCGGGATCATCACCTTCCATAATGCTGAGAATTACGGTGCAGCTTTACAGACCTATGCCCTTAAATCGACACTCAAAAAAATGGGGTGTGATACCCGGGTTATTGACTACCGCAATCGGGGCGTCTTCTTAAGAAATACAATAAAAAACCTGTATTACGCCTTCACGATGCAGCGGCCATTAAAAAACCATCGGCAGTATCAACGATTCCAAAACCAGCATTTGAACTTGTCTGATAGAACTTACATGTCCGTGACTGATTTTGAGACGGATGCTGATGACTTTGATGTGCTCTTTTTCGGCAGCGACCAGATCTGGAACCCCGATCTGTCAAATGGTTTTGATCCGTTCTATTTTGGACAATTTCGTACAAAAGCCAGAAAAGTCGCTTATGCGGCGAGCGTCGGCAAGGATAGGCTTTCAGCACAGGAAGAGCAGACCCTTAATACCCTTTCTTCAACATTTGATGCCATCTCGGTTCGCGAAGAGAGCGCTGTCCAAGTCTTTAATCAGGATGTATCCTGCGTTGTGGACCCCTGCATGCTGCTTTCTGCTGCAGAATGGCGGGAATTATCCCCAACTTCAACCATTCGCGAACCCTATCTATTGATTTACCAGCTGCATCCGGATAAACGCCTGCTCAAAGCCGCCGTCGAGTTAGCCAGGCCGGCTAACAAAAAAATCTACATGATTTCTCCGTATTTAGATTTCAGACACTGCAAATTGACCCATAATCTGGGCAGGATTTCACCCAGGGAATTTATCAGCTATTATGACCAGGCTGACCTGGTCCTTTCAGATTCCTTCCATGGTACGATTTTCAGCATCCTATTTGAAAAACCTTTCTACACGTTTCTGCCAGGGGAAAAGACCGGCAGGATCACGTCCTTGCTTGCCAAATTAAATCTGTCCGAGCGGATTGTCACCGATGATTCACTTCCGGAAGGTGAGATCAATTTTGAGTCTGCCAACCCTCTGGTTGAAAAAGAAGTCAGCCAATCACTGGAATACATCCGACGAAATCTCATATGAACAATAACCTGCCAACTGCACGAAATATTTCAGAATTGCCCAATATTTATTGTTATGGTTGCGGTGTGTGTGTCAACGTCTGCCCCACCAAGTGCATCAAAATGGTCGATGACCATGAGGGGTTCCCCTACCCGCAGGTCGACGAAGCGCATTGTATCTCCTGTAAAAAATGTGTGCTGGATTGCCCGGGGTTTAATGAGTATAAAAACAAACGACAGCTATCAGACCCACTTTTTTTTGGTGGATATGTGCAGGATGATCGGGTCAGGTTCACGAGCAGTTCTGGCGGGTTCTTCACCCCCATCGCCGAAAAAATTATTGCGGCAGGCGGTGTTGTTTACGGTGCAATTTATGATTTCGATCAGATGACGGTAAAACACTCCCGAGCCGAGACCGAAATTGAGCTCGCACCAATGCGAAAATCAAAATACGTTCAGAGTCAGACTGCAGACATTTTACACCAGGTTAGAAAGGACTTGCTGGCAAATATCCCGGTTCTGTTCACCGGGACACCCTGCCAGGTGGAAGGACTCTATCTGTTTCTGGAACGAGATTATCCCAACCTTCTAACCTGTGATATCATCTGCCACGGCGTGCCATCGCCCGGGTTGTTCCAGAGACATTTTCGTTATCTCGAGCAGAAGCACCAGTCGAAAATCAATAAGATTGATTTCAGGACTAAAGAAAAAGGGTGGGGCGGGCCCCAGAACCTGTTTTTGGACCTTGGATTTGATGCCAGCAAAAAACTGACCCATTCGCTCTTTGACCCCTATTATGCGCTTTTCCTGGCCAATCTCAGTCTGAGGCCCTGCTGCTTTCATTGCAAATATGCCAGCACAAACCGGCGTTCAGATATCACCCTGGGCGATTTCTGGGGAGTCAGTAAAAAACATCCCGAATTATTTGATCATAAAGGGACTTCGTTGGTGCTGATCAATACCAAAAAAGGAATGGAAGTTCTGGAGTCCATCAGCCCATCCGTTGAAATTGCGCCCATACAAGATGTGGACCCCTTTCCGCCCAACCTGGCCAAACCTTCTCACCGGCCGCGTTATCGAGATCGGTTTTTCAATAAGATTTCACTCAAGGATTGGAAGAAACACCGGTTAAAAGCCCACTTGATTGCAGTTTTCTCCATTGTAAAATATAAAGTCTCTGGATTGATCAAGAACCTCCAGAAAAACTAAAACATCGTCCTTGATTCAAGGCCGTGGTGCAAGCCAAAAAAGAATAATCATTGCTTTGCGTGAGAATTTTGGAAATAAAATCCGGTTCAGTTTTGCAGCGTTAGGAGCACAAATAGTCCGCTCGCCCCTGTGTGCACCTGGTAACGGTCAAGAACAAAATCGAGATTTTCTGAGTAACGCACAACATTATCCCAGTGCTCGGCACCCATCAAGGCATAATCATAATGCCCATCCACGAGATCCGTGTAAACATCCCTGGGCGTTTCCACATAGACAAAGTTGTCACGCGTTGAACTGGCATCAAAGTAGACATTGAATAGATTGAATAACTCAACTTCATCTTTCACCATGCGTAAATTGGTTTTTGTGAAGGCGCTGTCCGTCGCGTAAAACTGCATCTCGGGGAAAAATTCAATCACCTCATCAAATTCAGCCAGGGGTCTGATAACCTCCTGAAATGCTGCTTGGTTAGGCCTTGAAACAAACATCAATCTGTAATTCGAAAAAATCGGTGAGATCAGTAATGACAGAATGATCAAGAAGTTCGCCAAACCCCAGATGCGATTCCCCTGGAAAAAGAAGATGGAGAAAAATAAGAGTGTTAGCAAAAGTGGGTAGTAGACCAGGTTGACCACCGACCCTAAATCCCAATTTTGAGCTGGGATCAAAACCTGCATCATTAACCGAATTCCAAAGGCAGCCACAAGGCCAGCGAATAACAAGAGTAAAAATCTGACCTTTTTTGCGCCATCATCGGGGAGATCGATTGTAATAAATTGTGGGGCTAGAGCACATAACACCGACAGAATGGGCAGCCCAAACCTGAGTTCATAACCCAACCGGTTATTGATCGACAGGATCATCAGCACCACAAAAGCGAGAGGCACGACCCACATCATTTTTCTCGGGATGGTGGTCTTTCTCCCTACCAGGGCACCACTGATTAAATAGAGGACAAATGGCAGGAGCGTAAAGGCAAACCAGTACCCTTGATACCAGTCATCGGTATTGCCATCTTCAAGGGCATTGAGGGTATCCAATACCCGGGATGAATAAACTGCGTACGTTCCTGTGAATTCTTGCCACTCGCTGATCCGCAAACCAAATAAAGGATCACCCAGGATAAACCCGCTGAGTATTGCAAAGAAGACCACACTGGACAGAACACCAACCCCAACCCAAAGCAAGTTTTTCGCAAAACCGCGCCAATCCAATCTCTCATCTCCCACCCAGGCCAACCCGAATAACAATACGGCTGCAGGCAACGTTGTTTCTTTGGTTTTGAATGCCAGGTAAAGAACGAAACCCAATGCCGCCACCAAAAAGTGATTCTTGTGTTCCTTGTCAAGGGAAAATACATAGATCGCAAAGAGTGCTGCCACCATCATCATGGCGGTCATATCCACCACAATCACACCGGCCGTTTCAGCAAGGGGTGTCATTGAAAAGAAGAATAACACAGCGAGGATACCATGGAAAACATTACTCGATTTGAGGGCTTTCCTGGCAGAAATGTAGATCAGGAAAACGGTCATCCCAACGATGAAACCCCAGAATGCATGATAGCCCGCCAGGGGGCTGGGAGCCAGGGCGACAAAGATCTGCTGCAGGAAGATGTGAAAATAGCGGTTGAGGACAAAGGGCATTTTGATGCCGTTCATACCCAGGTTCAAATAGAGGGTGATATCGGAAGAGTTTGCCCCCCCCTGGGCGAATACACCGAAGAGGATGCTGATCGCAATCGAAACCAATGCTGCAACACCCACTTCAATCAACCAGGGATTGCCAATTTTTTCTGTGAGGGTCACAAAGAATTGGTTAATTCGTTCTGCTGGTGTCTGTTCTGGCTCTTTGATCTGTTGATCCAACATATTTCCCTGTTATCTGATCGTTTTGGTTTAATTCAATCTGAAAATTTATACCCGATTATGCCCACACAGGCAATCCAACGAGCAACTGCTAAAATCCTACCTTCCAAGCAGTCTCACCTAATCAACCTAAATCGGCTTGATTGATCGGTATTCAAACTCGTTCTGCCAGCAATTCCTCAACTAACCGGGCCGCATCAGCAACAAAATGGCAGCATAAAGTATCAAATAATTTCAATTCTCTGACTCTGGCCAGTTCGTGCGGGTTACGGATATCCATTCCCAACAATCCGGGGCAGGTCACATCGCCATGCAAAGCCCGGAACCGCATATGAA
>SKPR01000118.1 GCA_007119455.1 Candidatus Brevefilum sp.
ATCTTCCGCCAGACAGAGACAGGATCGCTATCGATTTTACCCAGCCCAGCACGTTTGCACATTCCTGGATAAGACCGGGTACTGAAATTTTAAAATCAATCTTATGTTACCATTATGCCAAATTCTTTGAACATCTCCCTGGAATATTCATCAGCAAGCCTGAAAGAGGTCAGCCATGCGTGATCCTTCCTTTATTACCCTCCAGTCTCCGGCAGTCCGGCTGTTTACAGCCGACATCGGCAAGCTCTCCCGAGAAAAACACACCATCCGTGCCCTGGTCGAGGTCGACCTGACAGATTCACTTGAAAAGATTCGCCTATTACGCAAATCCGGCGAAAAAGTGTCCTTCCTGGCCTGGTTCATCAAGGTACTGGCGGATACCGTTACAGACCATCCACCCGTCAATGGCATCCAAAAGGGACGCCGGTCGCTGCATGTTTTCAAGAATATCCATGTCTCCACCGTGGTCGAAAAGACCGTCAATGGAGAAGCAGTACCGCTGCCCATGGTGGTGCGCGAAGCCAATCATAAAACACCCATCCAGATCAGCGCTGAACTCCAGAAAGCCGTTGATCAGAGCGTCGAGGGGCAGGGCAGCCCAACACTGGATAACGGTGCGAATGATATTTTAACCCGGCTGGGTCTGATCATGCCCCAATGGCTGCGGGTATTTGTCCTGCGCACCTTTATCCTGGCCAATCCCCAGCGGATGCAGGCCATCATGGGCACGGTAATGGTGACCTCCCTCGGCACTCTTGGCCGCCAATCTGCCTGGATCCTCCCCACGAGCATCCACCCGCTCAGTGTGGGAATTGGGACGCTCACTAAGAAACCAACCCTGGTTCAAGGGCAAATCATTCCCCGGCAGATCCTGCACCTGACCATCACCCTCGACCACGATGTCATCGATGGGATGCCGGCCCGCAGGTTTGTGGATGACCTGGTCACCCGACTTACTCGGGGTGACTTATTGGTTAGCAAAACAAAATTCTCGTAACTATTCTGCAGGCAAATGACCATGGGGCCCCAAAACCTTCAGCAGCAGAACTGCCTGAGCAGTTAAAAATTTTAATAGTAAAATTAAGTATGCAATACAATTTCGTTCCCTGATCCACATTATCCAGAAAGGAGCACAACATGCTCATCACCGTCCGTGATCTATTAAAGGTTAAGGGGGATGACCTCTGGTATGTTACACCTGACACGACTGTCTTTGATGCCCTGCAGACCCTGGCCGAAAAAGATATCGGCGCCCTGCTCGTCCTGGATGGGGAGAAAATCGCCGGAATCATTTCCGAGCGCGATATCGTCCGCAAGATCGGCGTACATGAAACTTACAGTCTGGACACCCCCGTCAGTCATTTTATGACAAAAGATGTTTTCACCATCAACCCCAAGAAAACCATCGAAGACTGTATGGGCATGATGACCGAACACCGCATCCGCCACCTGCCCGTCGTGGAAAAAGATAAATTGGCGGGCCTGGTGTCCATCGGCGACGTGGTCAAGGCCATCATCACCAGCCGAGAATTTACCATTGAACAGCTTCAAAAGTACATCACTGGTGATGGGTATAGCCGATAGACTTCATGAAATAAACATCAAGAACATTTAACCACTAAGAGGTCCGGCAACCTGCGTGCATTTCCACGTTGTTTTGAGCGCGCAAGGCTTTGTGCTTCGATGTAATGTTTCACCCCCAAACAGGCTTTGAAACTGCCCTGGAAAATGCTAACCCTCATCTCCAACAATAACCGCCTGACTGAGAGTTGTCCGCACCAAACCCATCTCGGGCAGGCGGTTTTTTACCGAGAGTTTTGATTCGCCAGGCCAATCCAGTTCAGGTGGCAATCAAGTTGCTTTTTGACCTGGTCAATCACTGCTGGCATCAATGAACCCTTATCGCTGGCCATTTCAAGATCTGCAAGCTTGAAAGGTGCGCCAAAACTTACACACGGCCTTGCGTCAACCGAATTGGGGAATAGCAATTGCTGGATGATCTGCCTGAACTCCGCCAAACGCCTCTGATCCATGGCCCCCTTGCGCAGCCTGGTCAAAGGGTGCTTTAGAAACCGCTCCAGGAGAACACCGCTGGCGATGGTTGGGACGACATGCGTATCAGGCGCTTTTCGAAGCAGGATCTCCAGGCTCGGAGACCACTTGTCAAACACCGCATCACTGACCGGTTGGTGAGCAGGATCCGGTTCTATTAACCCAGACCCAAACTGCAGCATGATACCGCCTTTGTTGAGATGCTCGATCGCCTTTCGTAAAGCCAGCATGTTCTCACCCCGATCCTGACTGACATACAGCAGCCAGGGGTGGATGTGCGGAAGTGTTTCAAAAAATCGTGTCTTGCCGACGATGGCCTTTAAGTCCTTACGCGGTAGCAAGCTGCCAATCGCCATTGAATCATAAGCGCCAGGATGGTTTGCGAGGATGATCGTCGGGCCATCCAGCGGGATGTTGGACCTGCCATCAACTTCAACCGCAACACCCAGTTGATCAAGCATCACCTGGCATCCAGCTGGCGGACCTTCTTCGGCAACCGCCTGGTCCACCATGGCCATGAAACGTGCAAAAATAGTGGCCGGTAGCGTAAAAATCCACCCCAATCCACGCCGCAGGACCCCACGCCGTCGCAGACCGAGTGCATAGAAGATCTCATCGGTAATGGCAGAGCGAATTTCAGGGATCGAGGCAATTTTCGACATCATCATTGAGTAACTACTCAGCATACCAGGGAATTTGGGGCCCAAGCCCTCAGCAGCAGAACTGTTTGAGACGTTACATTATTGATTATAAAAGTGTTTTGAGGATTTTGTTAAAAACCTTTAATAAGATCAGCATCTACAAAAGGGGCATTTCTGCTGCGATTCTTCTACAAGCTCCCTTTTAGATTAAGAAAGCTGAATCAGGTTGGTCTGGGCGTCTTTCCACGCGTATGTAAATTAATCCAGAGCTTCAAGCCCCCTTTGGAAGTCCTCTGCGGGCACATCCCCGGTGTGGGTGGCGATTGTCCAAATATTCCCGAAGGGGTCAACCACACGTCCGACCCGATCACCATAAAACGTATCTTCCACATCCC
>SKPR01000149.1 GCA_007119455.1 Candidatus Brevefilum sp.
GGATAGCCTGCACATCGGCGGTATCGCCCGGTGTGGCTTTCAATCGATAGAAGGGCAATCTCTGCTCGACATTTTCCACCTGCATCCAGGCCTCGATCGTCCTGGCGACGTGTTTGAGCGCACCATCATCCACACCATAAGGCACAACCACTGGCAGACCATCTAAGACCTCCAGCTTGAGGGAAGACTCATCCAGGTTCTTAATATGCAGCCTGCGCACAAGTCCTGCGAATGGGAGGTTGGGCAGCATGAAATACAATACATTGATCTGGTAGCCCAGCTCTGGATGGATCTCCTGAATCTCAAGCTCATTCATCCCAATATACATCGTACGTCGGACGTCTGGTGCTGACCACGGTGCGAAAGCCTCACGCTGCCAGCGCTTTCCCTCACGATAACCGTTCAGAAAGGTCCGAAACCCCTTCAGTGAAGTCCCCTGGTAAGCTTTATTGGCGGGTTGAAACTCCAGGATGGGATGATCCTTATTCTCGATACCAAAGCTGCACACCCCCTGTCCACGGTTGACATAAAACACCCACATTGGGATGCCGTTCAGACCCGCAATACCCGGCAAAAAAGAACTGAACGGGCGCTGCTGATGATAATCTCGGATGATAAAACGTCCCTGTAGATCAAATGCTTGATCTTGCTTTACCTGGGTATTATTCTTCAAACGGTTCATGATCAGCCTGGACCTTTACGTCAATCGATTTTGGGTGAACAAAACCGGGCATTGGCCGAATCATCGTATCTGAAACCGCGCCGTTGGAGTCCTGACACGCAATAAGTAAATTCGCCCAGGTTCTCGTTGGCATCAGAATAAAGTGTGAGTGTGCCATCCTGGTCAGTCAGGCCTTCTGTCTCACCACTGGCACCAGGACCAACCCAACCACCGGTCACCCGCACATCCGGGACAGGCTGTCCATCCGTATCAAAGACCGTGATTTGGACGACAAGCCTCTCACCCTCATCCTCCTCGACAAGCGCAGTGCTGATCTCCCCCACATGAATGACACCACCTGCCAGGGACTCAAATTCCTCAGCCATCTCTGGCCGCTGGTAAACCCGTACATAATCCACAATCAAAAATTGCGGGAAGATTGTGGTCTCGTCCGGAGACCCGGGCCAATTGCCCCCCACCGCCAGGTTGAGCAGGAGAAAGAAGGGTTTATCAAATACCCACTCTCCAGGTACCTGTGCAGGTGTCAGCGTGAAAAAGTGCTGGTCATTCACATACCAGCGAATTTCTTCCGGCTCCCATTCAATGGCATACACATGAAATTCTTCATAGAGGACGCCCTCCGGGAAGGTGATGAAATGACCCACGCCGCCGCCGCCGGAATAACCTGGCCCGTGAACGGTACCGTGAATATGCCTTGGCTGACGGCCGATATGCTCCATAATATCAATCTCACCGCAGGCAGGCCAGCCAATCTGATCAAAATCCTCGCCCAGCATCCAGAAGGCCGGCCAGATTCCCTGGCCAAAGGGCAGCTTCATTTTGGCTTCCACCCGGCCGTAGGTGAATGAAAACAGGTTCTGTGTTTTTATACGGCCGGAAGTGTAATCCCGCCTGACAAAAAACTCCTCGCGGGCTTCGATGATAAGCTGGCCATCTTCCAGGCGCACATTCTCTGGCCGATCGGTATAAAACTGACGTTCGTTGTTGCCCCACCCATGCCCGCCGATTTCCATTTCCCAGCGAGAAGGGTCGAGGGTTTCCCCATCGAATTCGTCCTGCCAGATCAACGTCCAGCCATCAAGTTCCCACTCCGCTGCTGGCTCCGGTGTCGGTTCCAGTGTGGGTTCAGTTATCGGTTCAGGTGTGGGTTCAGTTGTCGGTGTTGGTGCCACTTCTGCAGCAGCACTACAGGCAGAAAGAATGAGAATCAGCAGCCCAAATATCAAAGAATACGCCAAGAGAGGTTTATTTTTCAATGCCATGTCCATAATCGAATAGAGGTTGGGTTGTATAACTGCCTAAGGGGAGCTGATCCATGGAAGCAGGCCAGGTGACGGGAGTCTTGCCAACAAAAGGCGCATCCCCAAAGATGACGTCGGCCACACCATCCCCTTCCGTTCCGGGCAGCCAGATGGCAACCCAGGCATCGGCCAGGTCCAAAGCTTCGGTGATCACCAGCGGACGCCCGGCCATGATCAGTACCACCACACGCTCGCTCTGTTCTCCAACTCGTGCAATCAGGTCAAGCTCAACCTGGCTGAGGGTCAGATCATCTGTATCACCCTCACCTTCAGCATAGGGATTTTCACCAATTACCACAATGCCGACATCGGCGATGGCAGGATTGCCACTTTCATCGAGAATATTTTCATATCGTCCAAACCGATTGAATTGGACCGTACCATTCGAAGCCGCTTCAAAAGCTTCTTTCAAGGTTGTGCCAGGTGTGATCGGACCTCTACTGCCCTGCCAGGTGATCGTCCAACCGCCGCATTGCATACCAATATCGTTTGCACCTTCACCAGCCAAAAAGATTAAAGGGGTATCCTTGCTGAGGGGTAATACCTCGTCATTGTCTTGTAACAAAACCAATGATTTTGCCACAGCTTCCCGGGCCAGGTCTCGATGTGCTTGATCGCCCACCAGGTCTAACAAATCGGGATCAGAAAGAGGTCTTTCAAATAAACCCATTTCAAACTTAACTGTCAAAATGCGCCGGACAGCGTCATCAATACGCGCCAGTGGAATATCCCCATTTTCAACCGCCATCGTCATCGTGTCGATAAAGCGTGTGTAGCTGTAGGGGACCATATTCATATCAATACCGGCATTAATCGATGTCACCACAGACTCGTAATAATTTGGACTTATTTGATCAACAGCGCCCCAATCAGAAACCAGGAAGCCCTCGAACCCCAATTCATTCTTAAGCACTTCGGTCAACAGGTACTGATCTGCGTGTGTTTTGAGTCCATTCCAGCTGCTGTAGGAAGCCATAATCGACAGAGCACCGGCTTCAATTGCAGCCTCATAAGGCGGCAAATGGATTTCCCGCAGGGTCGCTTCGTCCACCTGCAGGTCACCCTGATCAATCTCCCAATTGGGTTGAGGTGA
>SKPR01000070.1 GCA_007119455.1 Candidatus Brevefilum sp.
ACAGGTCCACATAGCAGACACCCCCCAGCATTATGTGATCCTTAAACCAGGTAGGGTTGGATTCTCGATCTTTGTCCAATTTCCTTAATGTTTCAGGGCGCTCCACCCAGGATTGCGCCATCAGGTGG
This sequence comes from Candidatus Brevefilum sp., assembly GCA_007119455.1. Lineage (GTDB taxonomy): Bacteria > Chloroflexota > Anaerolineae > Anaerolineales > Anaerolineaceae > Brevifilum. Next base: position 129 of record SKPR01000070.1, read on the forward strand.
ATCAAGGATTCCAGATGAAAATAAAAATCATATTGCCCACCATAGAGGTGCATTAGAATCGAAAACAATTGGGGAAAGTGCTTGTTTAACCGGGAACAAAAGTCAGCCCACTCACGCTGGTGTGCTTGAGCAAATTTCGAAAAACTTGCATTAAGGCGCGGCATCAAACGTTCATATGACCTTTGACCTGCCCGATCTCTGTCGAATGTTGTGTTGATGTCCATCGAAACCCTGTTTAAATATTATTCAAAAAAATTAAGTGATATTTTTTGTTTCTGTAGCCAGACGAAGAAATGAATCAAGTTCTTGATGGGTGGGCAAGGCCGGGATTGCACCCCGCCGGGTTGTGGTTAAAGCGCCCACTGCATTACCCAGACGGCAGACTGACTTTAATTGCCCTTCATCCTGCCACAGGTCAGGGTTGTCAACCCATCCTTTGAGGATGCCGGCCACAAACCCATCACCGGCACCGGTGGTATCAATCGATTTGATCTGAAAACCAGAGACTATTCCGTGGAAACTGGCCGTGAAATATCGGCAGCCTTGCCGGCCCGAGGTAACCAGCATGAGCTTCAAGCCGTCATGCCATAGCTCTTCAACAGCCCTGTCAATATCCGCATGGCCAGTCAAGAAGTCTAATTCTTCCTGGCTGACTTTAATCAGATCTGTCTTTTTCCAAACACTTAACATCCCCGCTCTGGCAGCATCCGGGTTAGGCCACAGGGCTAACCGCAGGTTGGGGTCGTAGGAGACCATCACGCCAGCCTCGCGAGCAGCCTGTAAGGCCGCCAAAGTTGCAGATCGAGAGGGTTCGCTGATCAGGCTGATGGACCCGAAGTGAAAAATCCTGGCCTGGTTAATCAACGTATATGCCACCTCGTCCGGGCGGTAAAGCATGTCCGCACTGGGGTGCCGATAAAACATAAATTCACGTTCACCATCCGCACGCAAAGTGACAAAGGCCAGGGCCGTGCGAGCTTCTTCAGAAAGGACCAACCCGCTGGTATCAACACCCACATCATCCAGGGTCTGCTTTAGAAATTCACCAAAGGCATCCTGCCCGACCTTGCCCAGGAAAGCACAGGAGACGCCTAGTTTGGCCAGGCCGGCTGCCACGTTCGCGGGTGCGCCACCTGGCGCCTTCTTAAAAGCAGGTGCTTCTATGAGCGATACACCAGAAACGGTTGGGACAAAATCGATCAATAATTCCCCCAATGTGACAATCTCCGCCATGATTGTTCACCTACCTTTCAATAAAAAACATCCATAAGGAAATCCTGTGATGGATTTCATTCCTGATTATTGAGAATAAACCATTGCGGCCAACAAACGACAAGGGCCTGATGGCAAATAATAAATTTCCTCGGTAATTTTCGTCAGGTTGTTTCACGCTCAACAATCGAGAGCGGTAAGCGTACATGTCGCAGGGGTCGTTCGGAGTCTTTCAGTCGAGATAGCAAGATCTCTACGGCCAGACGTCCGGATTCGTCCAATGGCTGATGAATGGTGCTCAATCCGACATAGTCAGCCACATCAATGTCATCAAAGCCCAATACGGCCAGGTCCTCCGGCACGCTGAATCCGAGTTGGCGGGCTTTGTTAATCACACCAATGGCCTGCAGGTCGGTGGCAGCAAAAATGGCGGTGGGCGGTTCCGGCAATCTTAACATCGGTTCGATTTTCTCTTCAGCATCTTTGACCTCATACCGGGAGGTGCAGAGGTATTGATCGGAAAGACTTAGCCCATGCTCACGCAACCCGTTTTGGAAGCCCTTTAACCGCAGCGTGATGGGCAGGATGGCATAAGCACCCAGATCGGATGTGTCTCCAATAAACCCCAACTTTCGATGGCCTTTATCGATCAGATATTGGGCGGCCATCTCACCGCCTTCGAGATCATCAATCTCAACGGTATTGAGATCCTCTCGGGGATACTCGATTAACACCGTTTCAAGTCCATTTTGCACCAGCTTGCTGGCTGAAGAATCATTAACACGCAGTGAAAGTAAAATCAATCCTTCCAGGTGACCCGTTATGGGCAGGGTGGCCAGGTAGTGATTGAGATGATCAATCGATTCCACAGTGTAAATGGTTAACTCATAACGTGTGGAGATCAACCCCTCAGCCACACCCCGTAAACGCTGAACGAAAGCCGGCGCGGTAAAAAACGGTGTGACAACACCAATCCGGGAAAAATCCTTCATTGCCCGGGCACGTGCTTCAGCCTTGGGTACAAAATCCAGGCCATCGATGGCAGCCTGTACCCGTTCCCGGGTGGCATCACTCACATTGGGGCTGGCGTTGATCACGCGGGAGACAGTTGAAATACTAACCCCGGCCTGCTTGGCGACATCATAAATTGTGGCTGGTCGATTCAGTTTTGAGGGCATGTTTTAATCTTTAAGTGTATTAATGGTTGTGGAACTGCTTCCAAAAAAGTTATTTCATCCATGTTAACATAGACTTCAGCACAAGTCAAACCTTTTTTGTTCAATAAAAATATCGTGACGACTCAGCATGCAAGGGAATATGGGACCCCAGCCTTCAGCAGCAGAATGTCCTGAGTAGTTAAAAATATCAATTGGGTTTAGATTTTCCCTCGCGTATAATTTAATGTAACAAATTGATAGAAAAACACATCAAATCCAAGAAATTTATGAGAGTCATCATAAGGAGGAATCATGGAATATCGACACCTGGGTAAAGCAGGCGTAAAGGTCTCCGAGCTTTCCCTCGGGGCCTGGTTAACTTATGGCAATCAATTCGGCGTGGAAGAAGCCAAAACGATCATGGCAGCGGCTTTTGATGCGGGAGTCAATTTCTTCGACAATGCCGAAGCCTATGCCAGCGGACAGGCTGAACTGATCATGGGCAAGGCGCTCAAAGAACTGGGCTGGGCCCGCAAGGATTATCTGGTCTCAACAAAGATTTTCTGGGGCGGTGATG
>SKPR01000209.1 GCA_007119455.1 Candidatus Brevefilum sp.
AATGGCTTTGACTACAGCCGTCCATCAATCAGCCAGAAATAAGGCTGTGGTTAAGCTTTGAGGGGTGGTACGTGCACCAATTTCAGATCAGGCAACCTTGTTGTGCCACGCTGGTATAATATCATCCTGTAATTTCGAGGAATCAAAGGAAAACATGTCCGACATTTTAGAAAAATTTTCATTATCAGGCCGCACAGCTCTGGTCACCGGTGCGGCTGGCCTGTTGGGACGACAGTTTGCCAGAACTTTGGGCGAGGCCGGTGCCAACATCGTCTTAGCTGATCTTGATTTTTCACGTGCAGAGGCGCATGCTCAAAGTTTACGCCAGGAGGGTATCCGTGCCCTAACAGTTAAAGTCAACGTCACCGATCCGGATTCGGTCGAGGCGATGGTTGCCCATACCCTCTCCAATTTCTCATCGTTGGATATATTGGTAAATTGTGCTGCATTGGATCCCAAGTTTGATCCGGAACATTTGGATCAACAGAATGCCAATGCTTTTGAAAATTATCCACTAAAGGCCTGGCAGGAATCTTTGAATGTCAACCTCACGGGTGTGTTCCTTGCCTGTCAATCCGCAGCCCAGGTTATGGTCCGGCAAAATGCCGGTGTGATCATCAATATCTCATCTGTTTATGGCCTGGTTGCACCAGATCAAAAGATTTACCCGGAGGTTGATGGTAAAAAACAATACAAACCAGCAGATTATATTGTCACAAAAGCCGGAATATTAGGGTTAACACGTTACCTGGCATCTTATTATGCCGGAACGAATATCCGGGTAAATGCCCTCTCACCTGGCGGTGTTTTTAACGGCCATGAACCGAACTTTCATGATCAATATGCTGAAAAAACCATCAAGGGCCGGATGGCTTATCCGGATGAGATGAATGGAGCATTGTTGTTCCTGGCTTCTGATGCTTCTCAATATATGACCGGTGCCAACCTGGTCGTGGATGGAGGTTATACAGCATGGTGAGAAAAAAAGAAGTTCTGGCCATTATTCCGGCGCGGGGTGGCTCGAAGGGAATCCCAGGAAAGAACATCAAAGATTTTGCAGGATACCCCCTGATGGTATATAGCATCGCAGCCGGCCTTCAATCGAACCTCGTGACCCGTGTGATCGTGTCGACCGATGATCGAGAGATTGCTGCAATAGCACGTCAATGGGGGGCAGAAACCCCATTTCTGCGCCCGGAAGAATTTGCCCGGGATGACACACTGGACCTCCCGGTAGCCATTCATTGCCTGACCTGGTTGGCTGAAAACGAGAATTACCGCCCGGATGTCGTCGTCTGGTTGCGGCCGACTTCGCCCATTCGGCCAAGGCATTGCGTTGATCAGGCTGTCGGGTTATTAATAGAAAACCCTGATGCTGATTGTGTAAGAGGGGTGGTACCGGCAGCCCAGAACCCATTTAAGATGTGGACAATGGATAAGGAATCTGGCGTTATGGAACCATTGCTCGAAATCGAAGGGGTGGATGAGCCTTATAATGCACCCCGGCAGATTCTACCCCCTGTTTACTGGCAGACGGGGCATATTGATGCCCTGCGAGTTGAAACCGTCCTTGAAAAACATTCGATGACCGGTGATGTGATTCTGCCTTTGATGATTGATCCCCGTTACACTGTCGACATTGATATCCCGACCGACTGGCAGATTGCGGAGAATTCTATCGTACATTATGATCTGGATTGGGTTGATCCCGCCAACCGCCGTCGTGGAATCCCGGAAAAGATCAGCCTGGTGGTGTTTGACTTTGATGGTGTGATGACCGATAACCGGGTCTGGGTCAACGAACTGGGTGAGGAAATTATTGCCGCTAACCGGTCGGATAGCCTGGGTTTGGAAACCATGATGGAGCAGACGGATATCCAGGTGATGGTGTTGTCACGTGAGACGAACCCGGTTGTGGCTGCACGCTGTAAAAAGTTGGGGTTACCGGTACTGCAGGCGGTACTGAACAAAGATGAGGCTATCAAGCGTGTGATCGCGGATAAAAACCTGAAGGCAGAAGAAATCATCTTTATGGGCAATGACACTAACGACCTGGTGGTGTTCCCTGAAGTCGGGTTTGCCGTTGCCCCAGCCGATGCACATCACAGAGTCAAAAGACAGGCGGACCTGGTCCTTTCAGCAAAGGGAGGCAGGGGTGCTGTCAGGCAGCTTTGTGATCTGATCTTGTCTCATTACGAATAAATGGGTTAGACTCGGTATGGAAATCTAGCCTGGTAATTTTCTGGAGAAGGTATGTTTGATATCGAATTTTATATGAAAGTTCATCAACTCAAATACCAGTTGATGGGTGGCGATCAGATGCCACGCGAAATACTATTAAAGAAGCTTGAATCTTTCCGCAGTCCCGAACCGGTTGTGTATAACATTGAGACGACCAACGCCTGCAATATGCGCTGTGAAATGTGCCCACGCACAACCATGATGAGCAGACCCATAGAGACCATGCCGCCGGAATTATTTAAAAAGGTGATTGATCAGCTTAAACCCTTTTCACCTGCGCAGATTGACCGGTGGGAGAAGTTTGTACTCGAAAATTATGGCATCCCGAAGGATGACATGAGCGAGAATCACTATTTTCTGTATGTGATTCCAAGGGTGATTGTGCTACATGGTTATGGTGACCCACTCCTCGACAGAAATATGCCCCAATACGTTGCGTGGATGACCGAAAGAGGTCTGGAGAGTTATTTCTCCTGTAACCCTGCGAATATCAACATGGAACGCACTATTGAGACCTTTGAAAATGGGCTGGGTTATGTCAAGTATTCGATCGAAAGTGTGGATGATCTGCGCCACAAAGAGGTTCGGGGTCAGGCTTCCAATTTTACTGAATCCTATAAAAACATCCTCAAATTACTGGATCTGAAAGCCCAGCGTAACTATCAGACTGAAATTGTCATCACGATGATCAACCTCAATAAGCCCTGGCAGCTCGATGAATTTGAGCGTTTAAAAGAAGCCTTTGAGGGCTGTGATGTTTATGTTTACCTTAAAAGTCAGGATCAACAGTGGTACGAGGACAAT
>SKPR01000074.1 GCA_007119455.1 Candidatus Brevefilum sp.
CAATAAATCAGGCGACCGGTTTCAGGCTCCAGCACACCGTAAAATACGGTGATAAACATCTGGGCGCGGGCATCGCTCAACATGCGCTGGTTGGTCGCCTGCATTACGGCTGCCGGGTTATCCGGGAAGACCTGGGCATAGGTCAGGAGTAACGTCCTGCCCAAAGCCATATACAGGGCAGCACCCAGGCCCTTATCGGCCACATCCGCAATCAGGAATCCCAGACGGCCTTCATCCAGCATGAAGAAATCATAGAAATCTCCGGAGGTCTGTCGCGCGGGCTCAAGCCGGGCGGCGATGTCCCAACCGGGTATTTCTGGTAGCTGTTCGGGAAGAAAGCTCGCCTGGATGTTGCCCGCTAACCGTAATTCCTGGTTAACACGCTGATGGATCAACGTTTTTTGATAGGTCTCAGCCTGCTGCAGGGCGATGGCAATCTGATCGGCCAGGTTTTGCAGGGCAGGGAAGTGCTCCTGGAGGGCACGTCGATCCCAGCACTGGGGCAAGGCAATCAACTCAATAAACAAACCGCCGATGGCTTCGCCGGTATCAGGTGCTATGATCGGCGCAGCCAGAAGGGCATGATGCCGTTCGGGGGCATCATCCCAGGGCAAGGGTACATTCTCAAGGAAACCCTGCGGGCCAGATTCATCAAGCAACCAATCCCAAATGGCTGGCACATGATGACTGTCCTTGCCATCCGGGTACCTTAATAAAAATGTTTCCGGTGCCAACCAGACAACGGCCCGGCGGCAGGGAAACATTTCGGGGATATGCTGGCGTAATAAAGCGGGGAGGTCACGAGCGTCAATCGGCGCTGGCAGCAGATCACGGCCCAGCCGTTCCAGGCCCATTAATTGAACAGCCTGTCTGCGGCTTTTTTCTGCTGAGCGACTGAGCTGATTGGCAAGCAGGGCAATTAAAAGAAGTCCGACAAAATATATCCCCAATACAACGGGGCCATGTTCAACAAATATACCGCTGGCGAGTACACCAAAGGGTAGTGAAATAAAGGGTAATTCCATCGTTGCCACGGTGAACCAGAAAAAGCCGCCGCTGTTTGTAAAGGCCAGCATTCGCTTGCCCACCCAGGTCACGTACAGCAGAAATGGCAGCCAGATCAAGAAATACACCAGGGCAAAAATAAAAACAGACACCAGGGCAGGCGCAAGGCTTTGGAGGGATAAACCGGTGATCGGAAATTGCCCCCCAATATATTGATAAACGGTAAGGGATAACAGGGCTGGGATCAGCAGAGAAGCGGCATTCAGACTCGCGGATCGCAGGCTGCTCCATTTCATATCAAGGTTGACTGAACGTCGGCAGGCGAGAACCAGTTCCACAACAATCCACAGAAAAAAGAGCCAGATGGCAGCATGGCCAAAGATCAAAACACTGGCCCACAAAATCACCCCGACGAAATCCCCATCAGAGCCGATCATATGGCCGGATCGCAAAGCATGCATCAGGAAGAAATGTAACCGACTAAAAATAATGATCGTCACCATGACCACGATCAGCCAGGCCCAGTATTGTGAAAATACACGCCAGTCCGTCTGAAAGCTCAACCAGATAAGCCCGAGAACGACCAGAGGGAAGCTGTAGAGGATACCCACCACATCACTCATTAAGAGGTATCGTGAACGGTCAGGCCGATCGTTTAATTCAGGACGCAATATGCGTTGCAGGCTATGAAGTAGTGAAAGCATGCCATGAATTATAGCCGAGAGTTCAAAAAACAATAAAAACCTGTGGATTCGGAATCAGGGCCTAATTAACGGCGTTCAAACTTGATTTAACCCGGTAATAAATTTCAACTACGGTTTTGTTTTAAAGAGAATATTCAATGTTTACTAAAATATTACGAATATTTAAGGAATTAATCCGGGAAAATACTTGCATATGGTTGAAAAATGTGATAAGATGACAGCCAATTAACAATAATCACTGTTTTCCGGACCACGGTACGAAAAAAGCTTCTAGAAAATAGCGTTTTTTTTAATTTAACTCACCAAGGGGAAATTGCCCCACAAGGAAGACGGCACAAACGGAAGGAAATTTTTTTATGCCCAGTTCATATTTGACACATGAGGGTTATGAACGCCTACAACTAGAGCTGGAACAACTCCGCACAGTCAAGCGCATCGAAGTTGCTGAACGATTGCGAGAGGCACTCGAAGACGGCGAATTAATTGAGAACGCGGAATTGGAAGCGGCCAAAAATGAACAGTCCTTTGTGGAGGGACGTATCAAGGAGCTTGAAATGCTCCTCTCGAACGCACGTTTGATTGATCAAAACAATCATTCCGATATCATCCAGGTGGGTTCCAAGGTTAAAGTCCAGGAAGATGGCTACGATCCTGAATCCTATGTGATTGTCGGTGCAGCCGAAGCTGACCCGCGCCTGGGACGCATTTCAAATGAATCGCCCTTGGGTAAAGCGTTGCTAAACCACAAGGCTGGTGATACAGTTAAGGTCGAAGCGCCTGGTGGTGAATTTGAGATCGAGATCCTCTCGATTGGATAACCTCTATCACGACACAAATTTGCCCCGCCCGGCTCGACTGGTCGGGGCTTTTATTTATCAATTTATAAGGAAGGCTTTATGCTTGAGGAATCATTCTCTGAATTAGAACAAACACGCCTGAAAAAATTACGTGAAATGCAGGAACAGGGCCTGGATCCCTACCCCACCCGTGCAGAACAAACCCACACCAGCCATGAGGCAGTTGAGGCTTTTTCAATAGCTGAAGCTAATCATGAAGAAGAACCTGTGACGGTTACCCTTGCTGGGCGGATCAGGGCTTTACGACCCATGGGAAAAATCGCTTTTGCACACATTGATGACCGGGATGGACGGATTCAGCTCTTCTTCAGAGTCAATGACCTGGGTGAAGAGAAAATGGCAGAACTCACCAGGTTTTACGATCTGGGGGATTTCATCCAGGCCAGCGGATATATGTTCCGGACTCGAAGGGGTGAAGTAACCCTGTATGTCAATGATTTCAAAATGCTGGCAAAAGCACTGCGTCCTCTTCCGGC
>SKPR01000258.1 GCA_007119455.1 Candidatus Brevefilum sp.
CTCAGTAGGCGCTTCGGTGATATTCAAAACCGAGGGCGGCGATGAGATTGAAGTGTTCACCACCCGACCCGACACCCTGTGGGGCGCAACCTTTATGGTGCTGGCACCCGAGCATCCTCTGGTCGATAATGTCACAACGGAGGCAAACAAACAAGCTGTCGCATCTTACCAGGCACAGGCAGAGCGGATGGGTGATATTCAACGTGAGGCCGTGGACAGGGAGAAAACCGGTGTATTTACCGGCGGTTATGCCATCAACCCGGTCAATGATGAACGCATTCCGATCTGGATTGCTGATTACGTGATGATGGGTTATGGTTCCGGCGCGATTATGGCCGTGCCAGCCCACGATCAACGAGATTTTGAATTCGCTCGAAAATACGATCTGCCCATCGTGGTGGTCATTCAACCTCCGGATATGGACCCGATCTCACCGGACGAAATGGAAGAGGCCATCCCCGCCAGTGGTGAAATGGTCAATTCGGGGCCGTTAACCGGCACCCCGGGTGAAATTGCCTTTTCAAAAACCATTAAATATCTGGAAGAAAAGGGCATCGGTGAACATGCCGTCAATTACCGCCTGCGCGATTGGTTGATTTCACGGCAACGTTATTGGGGTGCACCCATCCCGATCATCCACTGCTCAAACTGTGGACTGGTACCTGTACCAGAGGAAGACCTGCCAGTGGAACTGCCTGAAGATGTTGAGTGGCTGCCTACAGGCGAGAGCCCACTCAAGCTGCATCCCACCTGGCGTTTCACAGATTGTCCGCAATGCGACGGGAAAGCTGAACGCGAAACGGACACCCTGGACACCTTCATGGATTCAAGCTGGTATCACCTGCGTTATCTGAGCCCGGATTACGACCAGTATCCATTTGACCTGAAGGAATATGATTACTGGATGCCGGTAGACACCTATACGGGTGGGATCGAACATGCCACCATGCATCTGATCTACACGCGGTTTTTCCATAAAGCCTGCCGTGATCTGGGCATCACCAAGGGCGGTGAGCCCATGCTGCAATTGCGTAACCAGGGCATGGTTCTGGGTGAAGACCATGAAAAGATGTCTAAAAGCCGTGGTAATGTCGTCTCGCCGGATGACCTGGTTGCTGCCTATGGCGCTGATACGGTGAGGGCATACCTGATGTTCTTTGCCCGCTGGGAACTGGGCGCACCCTGGAACAGCAGCGGCATTGAAGGCAGCATCCGCTGGCTGCGTAAAGTCTGGTACACCTTCCTGGAGCCCTATCAGGACAAACGGCAGGCTGATGATGAGAGTATTAAGAAATTGCGCCGGAAAGTCCATCAGACTCTGGAATCGATCACCCATGATTTTGAAACTTTCAATTTCAACACAATCGTCTCAGGCCTGATGGAACTGCTCAATGAAATGGCAACCGCCAAAGCCGTGGGCGCTTTTGGCACTGAGGCCTGGAAAGAAGCAGAGCGTATCTACCTGCGCATGCTGGCCCCGGTCTGTCCGCATATCGCTGAAGAAATCTGGTCCAAACAGGGCTACGACTATTCCATTCATACCCAGCCCTGGCCAGAGGTGGACGTGGAAGCCACCCGGGAGGAAGAAATCACACTGATCGTGCAGGTCAATGGCAAATTACGCGACCGACTGGTTGTGCCCGTTGATATCGATGAGGAAGCAGCCAAGAAGGCTGCCCTGGAAAGTGAAAACGTCCAGAATTATCTGGACGGAAAAGAACCCAGGAAGATCATCTACGTCCCGGGCAGGTTGGTCAATATCGTTGTTTGATTAATCTACTCCACAACATTTGTCCGACCCAACGCGCAAAGCAGAATGACCTTTTGCGCGTTTCTTTTGTTTCTGGCTTAAGTAGAAAACGATTGGATAATGCCGGGTCGGGTTTCTTTTTTCGTCGTTGGCTTCACCATTCAGTATTATAATGAGCAGGGTTTAAATCATAAATACATGGAGTGAATACAATGCAATTTGAAAATCTCAACTGGATGAAAGTAGAAGAATATCTTGAAAATGATGATCGGGTGATCCTTGTATTGGGCGCCTGCGAGCAGCATGGCTACCTGAGCCTGATGACCGATGTCAGGATCCCGATGGCCATGGCCAAAAAGGCCACCGATGAAACCGGCATACCTGTTGCCCCTTCATTGAATTTTGGATGTTCTCCCTTCTTTTTGGACTACCCGGGCACCATCAGCCTTAAACTTGAAACATACCTGGCTGTGGTCGAGGACATTATCCGCTCATTGTATGGGGCGGGTTTTCGCAGGATCTTAATCCTGAACGGGCATGGCGGTAACACTCCGGTCATGATCCACCTGGTTGAACTGGTTAACGAGCTTCCTGATCTGCAATTGCGCTGGTATGCCTGGTGGACGACGGATACGGTATCTGCCATTGCCAAAAAATACGATCTGCAAGCCCAACACGGCAACTGGCTGGAAGCCTTTGACTTTACCCGGGTGGCCAAATTGCCGGATGAAGCCAAGCCGATGATCGACGAAGGTACGGCCATCCTCGGTAAGGCAGCCACACGTGAAGCCTACGTGGATGGCGCCTATGGCGGCGCATACCAGGTTGACCCATCCATCATGCAGGAAATGTTTGAGGCCTGCCTGGCTGATGTGGTGAAGGAACTGGCGTTTAATTAAGTCAGAAAGAACAAAAATACTGGGTAAAGAGGGAACCAGGTAAGGATGATCGGAGACAAACCATGTTGGAAGCTCTCGCTCTTCGTCTACACCCCGGACAGGATCTAAAAGTAGCGCTGGACAATCTGGTCAGGGAAAAGAATATCCAGGCAGCCTGTGTCATCACCTGTGTGGGCAGTCTGACCCGGGCGGTCTTGCGGTTTGCTGATCAGCCCAAACCAGCAGAACTGGATGGGCCATTTGAAATTGTATCGCTGACGGGAACGCTATCCACCGCTGGAACCCATTGTCACATCGCCATCGCTGACCGAGACGGGAAGACCTTTGGCGCCCATCTCCTGGAAGGCTGTCAGGTGTATACAACTGCGGAGATCGTGCTTGGCATACTGCCCAATTCGCGTTTTTTACGATCAATGGACCAGCAAACCGGTTATGAGGAACTCCAGATCATCCATAATGAATAAAAAGCATTTCAGTTATAGCCTCTAAATTAATGACCAGGACACTGTTTGACGAGACGCCTTTATCAGAGAACCTCATTTCCAGGGCAATCATAAAGTCATTCGTTTTAATCATCGCAATTGTGTACGTGATTTAATCACCTCATCTTGCCCCCACTAAAAGATGGTGCTGGTTCCTTTCAAATCATCAATTTGACTACGGATATCACCATATTGAGAAATTGAGTGCATTAATCCATTCCTTATTACCGACTTTTCGATTGCTCTGACACAATTTCCGTTTGGGCCTGTCTAACAGGCAGGCAATGTTATAATTCTTTGGTAATGAATAAACGGATGAAACGAAAGGATAACTATGAGTTGCTGTCACCATAAAAAGAACATCATCGCCACTGACCAGGCCCCCAAAGCCCTTGGCCCCTATTCTGCAGGTGTATCAACCGGTTGCCTGGTCTTCACGGCTGGACAATTGGGAATCGATCCATCAACCAACGAACTGGTTGAAGGCGGAATCCAACCCGAAACCCGTCAGGCACTCAAGAATGTCAAGGCCATTCTCGAGGAAGCTGGCAGCAGTCTGGATCAGGTGGTGAAAACCACCGTTTTCCTGGCAGACATGGAAACCTTTGGTTTAATGAATGAAATTTACGGTGAATTTTTCACAGGTCAATTCCCGGCCCGTTCTGCCTTCCAGGTAGCCGCTTTACCCAAGAATGCAGCCGTCGAGATCGAGACAGTGGCCCTGCTCCCCTGTGATTGTGATGATTGCTAAGATTTAGACTGACCAAATTACAACCGAGATCGACCAAAATCGAATCGTAATAAGATCCACATTCTCTCAGAGCAACCTCCGGATAAACCCTCCGGGCTTGCTTGATTTGCAATTTTATATTTTGTGGTAGAAATAGCCCTAACGAAATGAATGTTGGATTCAAAAATGCCTATTAAAGTATCAATCATCGTCCCATGCTATAACGAACGACCGACCATCTACCTGCTATTGGATGCTTTGTATGAACAAACCTATCCACAGAGCGCAATAGAAGTGATTATTGCTGATGGTGGTTCCACAGATGGCACACGACAGGCAATTACAGAATGGCACACTTCCCATCCTGACCTTGAGATTATGGTGATCGACAACCCGGACCGGACAATCCCGGCTGCGCTTAATGCGGCAATCAAAGCTTCAAGCAGCGAGATCATCATTCGCCTGGACGCCCATGCCAGGCCGCACCCAACCTATGTCGAACGGATATTGGCTGCACTTTCTGAAGGCCGCGGGCAAAATGTTGGCGGTGCCTGGGATATCCGCCCGGGGCGGGATCACTGGGTTGCCCGAAGCATCGCTGCGGCTGCAAGCCACCCGATCGGCGTGGGAGATGCCCTTTACCGCCATAGCGATCAGGCTGCCTACGTTGACACAGTCCCCTTTGGGGCTTTTAACCGCAAACTACTTGACCAGGTGGGCATGTTTGATGAGACCCTCCTGACCAACGAAGACTATGAATTCAATACACGAATCCGCCAGAGCGGTGGCAAGATCTGGTTTGACCCCCAAATTCGGTCGATCTATTATGCCAGGCCTGATTTAAAAGCCCTCGCACGCCAGTACTGGCGATATGGCTACTGGAAGGTCCAGATGCTACGCCGGTACCCAGCCACAATTCGCTGGCGGCAGGCACTACCCCCACTTTTTGTGGTGACATTGATCGTGTTATTACTGTTGGCCCCTTTTTTGATACTGGCTCAGTGGTTTCTGAGCGCACTTACCGGGATATATCTCTTTATCCTCCTTCTGGCGGGTCTGCAACTTGCCATAAAACATGGCGAGGGAGCCATGATCATTGGCGTACCGACTGCCATTGCCACCATGCATTTTACATGGGGTACCGGATTTCTTTGGGGTTTGTTTGTTCCCCAAAAACAAAATAAAGGTTAGAATAACATCCATGGAATCAAAACCCCGACCCAAAAGGTGGCAGCTGAGGGCTTCTGAGCGTGTGGGGATTCTGGTAATCGGCGATATCCTCATGGCAGCTGCAGCCTTATTTCTGGGTCTGTATTTTTGGGCCGCAGGTGATGCCTGGATGGAATTTTCGCTGGAGTTTATCGCCGACCGTCCCCCATTCTGGTATTTCCTGTTGCCAATTTTTTGGGTTGTGCTGCTGGTCGAACTTTATGACGTTCATCGCGCCAGCAATCCGAAAGAAACTTTAAAAGGAATCGGACTCGCCACCCTGATTTACGTGCTGGCCTACTTGCTGATCTACTTTACATCCGATCCCAGGTCCCTTCCCAGACGCGGTGTGTCGGTTTTTATCGTATTTGCAGTCCTCTTCACCAGCGTTTGGCGACTGGCCTACATCCGCATGTTCACCGCGCCACATCTTCTCAAGCGAATTCTGATTGTCGGTGCCGGTAAAGCTGGAAAAACCCTGGTGGATGTCGTCTCCAATCGATGGCCACCCCCGTTCTTCCTGGTCGGCCTGATCGATGATGATCCACATAAAAATGGACATCAAATTGGCGGTTACGATGTTCTGGGGGATTCCAACACTTTAATCGATGTGATAAATGAAAGACAGGTCACCGACCTGGTCCTGGCGATCAGCGGTGAGATGAAGGCTGAAATGTTTCAGGCCATCTTAACCGCCCAGGAAATGGGCATTAACCTGACACCGATGCCGCAAGTTTACGAAGAATTGCTGACCCGGGTGCCCATCTTTCTGCTGGAGTCAGAATGGATCGTGCGCTCCTTTGTTGAAAAGACCCACACCACCACTTTATACCAGCTATCCAACAGCCTGATCAATTTTGCAGGCGGACTGCTTGGGACGCTCCTGATGGCGGGCTTTTTTCCCTTTATCAGCCTGGCGATTATCCTGGAATCGGGCTTTCCGATTTTCTTTACACAGGAACGGCTCGGCCGGGGCGGCCAACCTTATAAGATCATAAAATTCCGCACGATGGAACGCGGTGCAGAAAAGGACGGCCAGGCACGGATGGCTGAAGAGCATGATGACCGGGTAACCAAAGTTGGCTGGTTCTTAAGGAAAACCCACCTGGACGAACTTCCGCAGTTTGTCAATGTGCTGCGGGGTGAAATGAGCCTGGTTGGTCCCAGAGCTGAACGTCCCCAACTTGTTGCCTATTTCCAGAAAGAGATCCCCTTTTACCGGGCACGATTGCTGGTTAAACCCGGCATAACAGGTTGGGCTCAGGTCAATTATGGCTATGCTGGTAATGTCAATGAAACAGCCATTAAATTAGAATACGACCTTTACTACATCGAACATCGCAACCTGTTTATGGACATTTCCATTATTTTACGCACGGTTGGCACAATGCTCGGATTTAAAGGGCAGTGAACCGCAAGGCAATTTCTGAATGATCCTATTTGGCAAGCGCATCCGCAGTCGATATTTTCTCATCGGGGATATCTTTCTGAGTCTGTTTTCAGTTCTGGCAAGTTACCTGATGCGCCTGGAACTCATTGCAATCTTTCCAACCTACCAGATCTCCATGGTGTGGATGCTCGGGGTTGCCGTCCTGGTCAAACCCCTGGTGTATTATTTCTACGGCCTTTATCGTCGACTCTGGCGTTACGCCAGCACGCGAGAATTGGTATTGATTCTCCTTGCTGTCACAACAGCTTCGATGATCGTTTCCGGTGTGATGATCGGTTTGTTTGCCGCCGGTGTGTTTTTTGGATTTCCCCGGTCTGTGCTGGTCATCGATTGGTTAGTTTCACTGGTGTTAATCGGCGGGATCCGGTTTGCGTTCAGGATGATGGCTGAAAGCACATCCGCCAATGGCAAGGATAATACCTTGCCCTTTAAACGCAAAAAATCCATACTGGTCATTGGCGCCGGTGATGCAGGGGCCCTGGTGGTACGGGAATTACAGAAAAACGGCCGGTTGAACATGAAACCCATTGGCTTTCTGGATGATGACCCGACCAAACAGGATAGCAAAATCCATGGTGTGCCGGTATTAGCACCCCTGGATGGAATCGGGCGGGTGTTAGAGTCCCACCGGGTGGACGAAGTGATCATCGCCATCCCCAGTGCATCGGGTAAGGTGTTGCGGCGGGTTACCGAAATCTGCCGGCAACAAGGGGTATCCTTCCGGACGATGCCGGGGCTATACGAACTGCTGGGGGGCTCAGTCAGCGTCAGCCGCTTGAGAGAGGTTGACATTCCCGACCTGCTCCGCAGGGAACCCGTCCATATGGATACGGCTGTTCTGGGAGAAGTGCTGACCGACCGGATTGTAATGGTCACCGGCGCTGGCGGATCCATCGGCAGCGAATTATGCCGGCAGATTGCACAACAAAACCCCAAACGACTGCTGATGCTCGGGCATGGTGAAAACAGCATCTTCAGTGCTTTGATCACGCTAAAAGACCAGTTTCCCCATCTTGAAATCATCCCGCTCATTGCGGATGTACGCGATCTTCCCAGGCTGTCGGTGATCTTCGAACGCTGGCAACCAGAGGTTGTTTTTCATACCGCCGCCCATAAACACGTACCTTTGATGGAAAGCAACATTGAAGAAGCTACCACCAATAACATCCTCGGCACGCAAAATATTGTCAAATCGGCTTTGAAATACCAGACTCAACGGCTGGTGATGATCTCCACCGATAAAGCCATCCGACCGGTGAATGTGATGGGTGCCACCAAACGGATCGGTGAGATGCTGGTGCTCGATGCAGCCAATACATATAAAAAAGCCTTCACAGTTGTGCGTTTCGGCAATGTTTTGGGCAGCCGGGGCAGTGTTGTGCCCCGCTTCAAGCGGCAAATTGCGGCTGGGGGGCCGGTCACTGTGACCCATCCGGAGATGAAGCGTTATTTCATGACCATCCCAGAAGCCGTTCACCTGGTTTTGCAAGCTTCAGCTATGAGTTCAGGTGGTGAAAATTACATCCTGGATATGGGACAACCCGTCAGAATCCTTGATCTGGCGGAAGACCTGATCCGCCTTTCAGGCCTGGAACCAGGCAGAGATATTGAGATCGTTTTCACCGGCATCCGCCCGGGAGAAAAGCTTTCGGAAGACCTTTGGGATCAGGGTTTTGCCTATTCTGCAACTGCACACCCGGATATTCACCAGGTTGATAGTGAAATCATCATCTCATCCGAAGAACTGGAAGCGCTTGTCGCACGGTTAATCCGATTGGCACAAGAAGGCCAACCCGAAACGATCCAGGATGTCTTAAGCGAGACCATTCCCGGCGCTGATATCCACGCTCATCCCGCTGATCTCGATATGGTAGAATGAATCCTCACTGCTGACCAAGGGGAATCAAACACCGGTGTTGCCACATGATGGACAATGCCACAAGAAATAAGGAGATTATGGCGTTCGTGAGTCAGTCTGGATGGGAGCAATTTATCAGCGATCACCCGGATGCACACATCCTGCAAACAGCTACCTGGGGGGAGTTTAAATCGGAGTTTGGCTGGAAGCCCAGGTTCATTGTCAACGATCAGATGGGGACAATGGTCCTGTTTCGGCGTCTGCCCATGGGGTTGAGTGTGGCTTACATTCCCCGCGGCCCTATCGGAGATGGTGATTGGGCCAAATTATGGGCAGCCGTGGATAAATGCTGCGCGGAGGAAGGTGCGATTTTTTTGAGGGTTGAACCGGATATCTGGCAACCCGTTCCAGACGATTTCATCACACAACAACTTCCTGGATTTATTGAAACCAACCAGACCATTCAACCACCACGCACGATCCTGATTGACCTGAAGTCCAATGATGAAGACCTTCTGATGGCGATGAAATCCAAGACACGCTACAATATCCGCCTGGCGGGCCGTAAGGGTGTGGAAGTCCGCCAGAGTGATGACATCAAAGCCTTCCATGACATGATGCTGACTACCGGAGAAAGGGATGTTTTTGGCGTACACAGTCAAAAATATTACCAGCGGGTTTTTGACCTTTTTTCGCCAAAGGGTGGGTGTGTGCTGTTTATTGCAGAATTTGAGGGAAAACCTTTAGCCGGTTTAATGGCGTTTGCCCAAGGCCATACAGCCTGGTACTTCTATGGCGCTTCCACTGACCAGGAACGCAACCGGATGCCAACCTACCTGCTGCAATGGGAAGCGATTCTGTGGGCAAAACAAAAAGGTTGCCGGACCTACGACTTATGGGGCATACCTGACCACCCGGAATCAAAACTTGAAGATTACTTTTTGGAGCGGTCCGACGGGTTATGGGGCGTATATCGCTTCAAGCGGGGTTTCGGTGGAGAGATCCGCCGGACAATCGGTGCCTGGGATCGTGTTTACCGTCCAGGGCTGTATAAGCTCTATCAACTCTGGTCTGGCCGCCGGGCAACCCCGGGTACCTAAGAGGAGTTTAGCCTTTGGAAATCGCAGATATCCAGAACGCAGACCCATGGCATGAGATCATCACAGGATTGCCCGGCGCACATGCCTTACAGACCTGGCAATGGGGGCAGGTGAAAGCAAACTTCGGATGGAAACCTTTTCACCTTGTGTGGCATGATTCAACTGGGAAAGTTAAAGCCGCCGCATTATTACTCCAGCGGCGTTCGCGTTTGGGACTGAGCGTGATGTACACGCCCAGGGGACCGCTTCTGAACTGGGATGAACCCGCTCTGGTGACAGAGGTTTTGGAAGACCTCCAAGTATTTTCCCGTGACAAAGGTGCAATCTTTCTTAAAATTGATCCGGATCTACCGGTGGGCTATGGCGTTCCGGGTGATGATCATGCAACGGTGAACCAGCCTGGTTTGAATGCCCGGAAAATGCTGGAAAAACGAGGTTGGACTTTTTCTGATGAGCAGATCCAGTTTCGCAACACGGTCGAAATTGATCTACGGGAGGACAAAGAAGACCTGCTCATGCGCATGAAATCTAAAACACGCTACAACATCCGGCTGGCAAAACGGCGGGGGGTGAGCGTCCGAGCCGGGGGTGTGGATGATATTGAGCTGCTGTATGCCATGTACGCCCATACGGCTGTCCGCGACGACTTTGTGATACGCGGGAAGGGCTATTACGAACAGATCTGGCGGACTTTTTTTGAGGCCGGTCTGGCAGAGCCCCTGATCGCAGAAGTTGACGGTCAACCCGTCGGTGCTGTGGTGATCTTCAGGTTTAGCGGACGCGCCTGGTATATGCACGGCATGTCGCTGGATGAACACCGGGAAAAAATGTTTAATTACCGTTTGCAGTGGGAAGCAATGATCCGCGCAAAAGCTGCGGGCTGCCATACTTATGATATGTGGGGCGCTCCCGATACTTTTGATGCGGATGATCCTTTATGGGGCGTTTACCGGTTCAAGGACGGCTTTGGCGGACAGGTGGTCCGCACTCTGGGCGCCTGGGATTACCCTGTTCGCCCACTGGTTTACCGGTTGTACAGCAAAATCCTCCCCCGCTTTCTGGACGTGATGCGCCGGCGCGGGAAAACCGAGACAAAAAGGAGTATGAGCACATGAAATCGAGGCTGAAATTCGCCCATTTGCCCACCCCGATTGAGCCCTTACCAAGGCTCTCTGCCAGTCTACAGGGCCCCCGCCTGCTGGTGAAACGTGATGACCAGACCGGTCTGGCTTTCGGCGGTAATAAAACCCGAAAGCTGGAATACCTGCTGGCAGAAGCCCGTGATGAGGGCGCTAAGACGCTAATCACAGCCGGTGCGGTGCAATCCAACCACTGCCGCCAGACTGTGGCTGCTGCTGCCCGGTTTGGCATGGACTGCATACTGGTATTGTTCGGCGACCCACCTGACCCACCGGATGGCAACAATCTACTTCACCACCTTTTAGGTGCAGAAATCGTTACCACCGACCGTGAAAATGTCGAAAACAAAATGGTGGAACTATTCCAGAAAACCCTGTCTGAAGAACGTAAACCTTATCTGATTCCATACGGTGGTTCGAATCACACCGGCGCGGTTGGCTATGTAAATGCCATGCTCGAGCTTGCTGAGCAGGGGCTGAACCCGGATTGGATCGTTTTCCCCAGCTCTTCCGGCGGCACCCAGGCCGGGATGCTGGTCGGCGGAAAAATGACCGGGTTTTCCGGCAAGATCCTCGGTATCAGCGTGGACGAACCTGCAGAGGATCTGACAGCGCAGATTGCTGATCTTGCAAATGACACAGCAAAATGGATTGGTCAGGATGCGTCGTTTTCAACCGGTGATGTGCTGGTGAACGATGACTATACTGGACAGGGATATTCCGTGATGGGAGAAC
>SKPR01000193.1 GCA_007119455.1 Candidatus Brevefilum sp.
CAGGGCAGACATAGAAATTGATCCCGGCCTGCTTGATTGCCATGGTTTCATCACTGAAAGGATGATCTTGTTCATAACCCCAATCCAACAGAATGATGTTATTCGGTAGATCCGAAAGCCGTTCAGGATGTTCAAGGATCATATCACCCCAAAATTGCATGGTAAACCCACGCCGGGTAACCTCCCAGTGCAGCGAAAGTAAGAAATCCAGGTAAATCTGGTCCATGCCCTGAGCCTGAACAGCTGCTTTAGATTTTCCTTTTCCGACATCAAAAGTTTCATCACATCCCACATTAAACATGCGACTGGAAAAGTTGGGCAATAGTTGATCATATAATTCAGAGAGGAATGTAATGGTTTCAGGAAGTACCGGGGAAAGACTGAACGGTTCCTCCATGACATGTCCCCATGGGGTTTGTATGGGGTCAGTTGTTTCAGCCAGGTGCTGATATTGGGGATGTTTTAGCCAGCGAGTCATATGGCCAAATGAATTCTGGTTGGGTATCAGTTTTATAAAACGCTGGCGGCAGTAACGATCCAGCTCAATGATATTTTCGGGTGTTAAGGGTGAGGCGTCCTGCCAGACGGTTTCATGCCCGTAATATGCAAAGGTGTGTTCGGTATAGAGCTGTATTTGATTAATTTTCCACGATGCCAATTCGTCAATCAGCATAAAAAGTGTGTCCATCCGGTACACTTTGTCACGGCTGATATCGAGCATGACACCCCGGTCTTGAAAATCAGGCCAATCGATAATATCCAGGTAAGGCAATCTTTCACCAGAGCGTTGTGATAGGATTTGCTTCAATGTTTGGATCCCGTAATATAAACCTGGTTCATCGACACCAATAACTTCAATGCCATTTTCACCTATCGTCAGGTGATAGCCCTGAGGATGTTTCAGACTTTCCGTGTCGATCTCCAGCCTGGCTGCTATCCTCTCAGCCGGAATAGATTGACCAAGCGTTATTGACCAATTTTTCTTGTCATGATCAAATATCGCATTTTTCAATTCTTTAGCAGAAGCAATAATTTGATCATTATGGGATGCACAAATTTGAATGACCCGATTCTGTTCAAGCCGGTGACTTCCTTTGTGAAAAACCAGTTGTCTTGGTGAGGGCAATAAGAGAAAATGGGGGTTCACAATGACTCCTTTCGCATGGTTTTTGATTGAATGGTGGCTTATACTGGTTATAACTAGATTGTGCCCAACCTAATAATAGACATTATTCCTGTATGATTTAATGTTACCGCCATTAGATTAATTATGTCCTCCATAATCAAAAAACCGGCCTAATTGAAAACCAGGGCCGGTTTGCTTGAGGAAATGAGATTAACTATTTATCTTTTGTGAATTCTGGAAGGATATGACCCTGTAATGCAAGGATCAGGTCTTTCCGCTTGAGGGCGCGCTTGCGGTCAATTTCTACTGATTTGGCTTTGTCATCTGCCAATTTACGTAATACTTCAATCCAGGCTGCACTTTTTACCGGTTTGTGTTTAACCCGCCAACGCTCGACTTTGATGGCCAACTCGTCCGGATTGATAAGTTTCTCATATGATCGGGTTAAAGTTAACCCCTGTGACTCGAATGTGAAGGATTGTTCTTCAAATTCTGGCTTGATTGGACAGGCATGCATACAGGCCCCGCACTTAATACAATAATAATCCGCCAGCACAAGCTGGTTTTCTTGATTAATGTGTAAAGCCCGGGTCGGGCAGACATCGGCACATGCCAGGCAGCCCTCGACACATTTTTCTCGGTTCAACTCAACACTGCCCTCCCAGGGTTGAATGACTTTGAAGGCACCATTGCTGGCCACTTCACATTGACGGCAGCGAATACAGTCTTCATAGCGGATTGCCATGGTTTGTTCTGACTGGTTATAGCTGATGACCTCTGTCGGGCAGTTCTGAATGACAAAGTCCTTCAACGAAAAATCAAATTTTGATTTATCAAACTGGATATTACCCCTGACTTCCGGGAAGGCATCATAGGCCAACACGGGATTCTCGGGCTTATCATTGACCTGGATGTCGATGGCATGAACCGGGCAGATTTCAACGCAGATACCGCAAAAAACACAGGTCTCCGGATCGACATCTACGCTGGGCTTAACGTCCATTCGGCCATCTTGGATTTGACCTTCCATATGAGTTAGAGCTTCTTTGGGGCAGGCAGTCGGACCCATCTGGCAACCAACACAGCGATCAAGATCCCATGTCATTCGATAATGCCGGGTGACCATTGGCCGTTCAAG
This sequence comes from Candidatus Brevefilum sp., assembly GCA_007119455.1. Lineage (GTDB taxonomy): Bacteria > Chloroflexota > Anaerolineae > Anaerolineales > Anaerolineaceae > Brevifilum. Next base: position 2,265 of record SKPR01000193.1, read on the forward strand.
TACCATCTGGTGTTCTGTTCGGTGTTTTATTGTTTTTCCACGGTTGCTCATTAAACGGCTCCTAATCCCTGCGGACTTCATCGATCAGTGTGTGCTTGTGATCAAAGAGCTTGATCTTGAGCGGGGTTTCACCCGGCTGGGCATGGGTAGCGCAACCCATACATGGATCATATGCCCGAAAAGCCATCTCGATTTTATTCAGGGCGGCATCTGTAATTGACTGACCAGCTTTGATCAATTCTCTGGCAGCTTTGACGATGGACATATCAATGGCGGCATAGTTATTGGTCGTACCTACAATCAGGTTGACCGATTGCACCAAACCACGTTCATCTGTCTGATAGTGATGGGTCAGAGTACCACGCGGTGCCTCTACGATACCGATGCCTTCTGTTGGGATTTCTGTGGGAATGGTATGGACGTTCGGATCGGTGATGCTTTCATCAGAGGCGAGTTCTACAGATCGTTCGGCCGCATAAAGCATTTCAATTAACCGCGCCCAATGGGTGGCCAGTGTTGAATGGACCGGCTTACCGCCCAGTGTGTCAAAAAATTTCTCATACATTGCCTGTGCTTCCGGTGTTGCCATCCCATCAGCCACATTCAACCTTGAAAGGGGCGAGGCGCGGTAGACACCGCTCTGTTCGCCATCTGTAAAACCTTTCCATCCTATGTCTTTTAGATAAGGGAATTTCAAATAAGTCCACGGCTCTATGTGTTCTGCGATCACATCCAGATATTCCTCAGGACCATATTTCACCACCTCCACTCCCGCAGGAGAAACAACGCGAACTTTTCCATCATAGAAATTGACATTATTATTTTCATCCACGAGACCCATGTAGTAAGTCTGATGCGCAAAGGCGTCACTGGTGATCATGTCAACGTAGGATGGGTTGCCAAGGACAATATCGTCAAACAACTGCAGTGATTCTTTGGCAAATTCTACAGAACGCAAGGCTCGTTTCAGAATGTCCAGACGATCTGGTTCACTGATGGGTTTACTAACACCGCCCACGATGGCACTGACGGAATGAATATAGCGGCCACCGATGATGGCGGCGATTTCATGATTGTCCTTGAGCAGTTGCATGACTTTTGCGCCGAATTCTTTGCCAACTTTGCGTACGACACCAAGAATATTGCGTTCGGCCTTGGGCGCATCAGGGCCGACCACAAAATCCGGACCACCCAAAATGTAAAAATGGGTGGCGTGATCTGCGACGAAAAAAGCGGAATACATTAATTCCCGGAGTTTTATCGCTGTGGGTGGTGGCTCAACGTGGTAAACGGCATCACCGGCTTTTGCAGCGGCCATGTGATGGGCAATAGGACAGACGCCGCAGATACGTTGGGTGATGCGGGGCATCTCTTCAACCGGGCGTCCTTCACAGAACTTTTCAAACCCACGCAGTTCGGGGATGATCAGATAGGCATTGGCCAGGTCGCCATCTTCATTCAGAAAAAGATCGACTCGTGCATGTCCTTCCAGGCGTGTGATCGGGTCAATACTGATCTTTTGTTTCATTTGAAATTCCTTACTCATATTTCATCCGGCTCATGATTGAATGGGCTAGACCAAAACGATAAAACGAACCGGCAGGGTCAACGATGGTATTGAGGATGGTTTGGAGCTTATCGGGGTCTTCGGTATCGATCATTGCACCTATGGCGCTGGCCAGCTTGGCACCCTGGTCTTGGACGCCTTCAGCCGGACCATAGCAACCACGGCAGGGCATATTTCCTTCAAGACAAGGGGTACCACATCCAGCACGGGTGGCTGGACCGCAACAGATCACACCCTGTGTCAGGAAGCAGGTAATCGGGTCTAATTCAACTTCATGAGGGCGTTTGAACTCGTTGATCCGAAAACCGGTTTCGGCTTTATCCCGGGAGCAGACATCACAAACGCTTCTGCCATCAGCCCCCAGCACCGATCCTCTGGCCGGCAGGTTTCCATTAAGGACAGCCTGGAACACGATCCATACCTGGTCAACAACTGGCGGGCAACCGGGCATAAAATAATCGATGTTCACAATCTCGCCCAGATATTTAACATGATCGAAAAGTGTGGGCAGATCAATGTCCCCTTCTGGCATTGTGGTGGTTTTCTGGGGCCTGGTTCCACGGCTGTCGTCAATTGAAGGGCTGGTATCAAACACTCGCTGGCAAAGGGATTCGATATCGTACATATTCGCCAGACCGGGGATACCGCCCATATGCGCGCAGGAACCAAAGGCAATCATTGTTTTTGATTTTTGGCGCAACAGATGGGCCATCTCTTCGTTTTCGCTATTCCGGATGGCGCCATTAAAGAAGCATACATCAATTTCTTCATCGGCCATTTGCCTGACATCATCATATTTAAAATCCATCGCAGCCGGCCAGAAGACGATATCAGCCTGTTCTGAGACATCAACCAGCCGCATCCCTAATTCAGTGATGGTGATCTCACAACCACCGCAGCTGGCAGCCCAATAAAAGGCCAGTTTTGGTTTTGCGGTCATTATACGGCCTCCTTGATGTCAAACAATGCGCTGAGCATGCCATCTACTTCATGGCGAATCCGTCCACGATCCTGTGTGCCAATTTGGACGAATTGGATTTGTTTTTCTGGCAGGTTCATTTGACCTAATAATGAATCAAGCAGTCCCATTTTACAGGTGGCAGCATAATTGCCGCGTTTATAGTGACATTCGCCTGGTTTGCAACCGCACACCAAAACACCACGAACGCCGGAATCAAGGGCCATTAATGCATGTTGGGGGTCAATTCGGCCTGTACAGGGAATATGCACGATATTGACCTGATCAGGCGGATAGCTCTCCAGGATTTTGAGATCATCTTCAGCTCGCAAAGACCAATCACAGATAAAGGTAATCAGGGTCGGCGGTTTGCTTTCTGGTGTTGGGATCTGAGCTTCAATCTCAGTGTTGGTGACACCTTCTCTCCCGATAGCGCTCAGCGGACAAGCGCCGACGCAGGTTCCACAGCCCATGCATTTGTTCTGGTCAACCTGTGAAAGACGATCAACTTCACCATTGACTTCTTTCTCAAATAAAGAAGGTGCTTCGTAGGGGCAGACCATGGCACAAATGCCACAGCCAGAACAAAGGTCTTCATCCACAGAAACTGCAATCAAAGGGGAGGTAAAACCAGCTTCGACAGCCAGATGTTTGACAGCTGTGATCACCTGAGAGATATGAATTTCCTGGGGGCAGGCTTCATAACATAAATCACATTCAGAGCATAACCATGTGGTTGGGTCCAAATAGGCATCAGTTTTCAAATCCATCATGACCATTCGCAATAGCCGGCGGGGATTGTATGCCGGATCAACTTTTTGTTGAATCAAACATTTACTGACGCATGTCCCGCATGAATAGCATAGTTCCAGATGTTCTCCACCCGGGATTGCTTTGACTTCGCTGGCAAAGGTTATTGTGGTTGGCAGGTGACTCATGCGGGCTCCTTTTGCTCTTTGATGGCCCTCACAAGCGTGTCTCCATACGCCATCGCTTCCGGCACACCAGGTACACCCGGGAATCGTTTCAACCGTTTTTCCATGTCGGGCTGAAGCTTTTCAATTTCTTCTTTGAGTGCTTCAGGCGGCATATTGTCTAAAACGGTCTGCATTTCATTCAAGACTCGGGCATATTTATCACCTTCTGCTGCGCTGATCCATTCCACTCGGAAACGGCCATCAGTCATGCCCATCCGGTCAAAGATCTTTTTTAACCGATCGGCCCGTTTGGCACCAATTAACTGCCCGGTAATGTAGTGGCAATCCTGGGGATGGCATCCCGAATAAAGGACTCCCCCAGCGCCTAACCGATAGGCTTCGTAGATAAAATCCGAATCCATCCGGGCAGAACACATTACTTTGATGCCGCGCTCATTGGCTGTGTACTCAAAATGGCTGGTACCGGCCAGATCAGCGCCACCGTAAGAACACCAATGGCAGCGGAACGCCAGGATTTTTTCTTCTGGCTTATCTGCCAATAATGCTCGCATTTGTGCAAGGATTTGGGCATCGGTGTAATGGAGTTGGGTAATGGCGTCTTCTGGGCATTCAGCCACACAGCCGCCACAGCCATGGCATTTAGCTGTGATTATTTCAGCAGCTTTATCGCCCTCGATGACAACAGCGCCATAGGGGCAGGCTTTGACACATAAACCGCAAGCTCGACCTCTCGTTTCAGCAGAGCAGCGTTCAGGCCAGACAACCGCGATGGTTGGTTCGATTTCCCATCTTGTTGAGTGGAGAATCCGGCTGGCTCGGGCTGCTGCAGCTGAACCTTGGGCCACGCTGCTGGGAATATCCTTCGGCCCCTGGCAGGCGCCAGCAAAGAATATACCATCGGTGGGGCTGTCCATCGGTCGTAATTTGGGATGGTATTCCATATACCAACCACCAGGACTTTGGGCAACGTTCAGCACTGAGCTCATATGGTTTTGATCCGGCTGTGGTATGGCAGCCTGGTTGAGCATGATCATGTCGTATTCATTTTCGATGACACGGCCAAGCGAGATATCCTCAGAGTGAATGAAGAGATTGTGGGTTGTTTCATCTTCGGTGATCAGGCTGGGACGGCCATGGATAAAATGAATGCCCATCTCACGAGCCCTGTCGTAAAACTCTTCATAACCTTTGGAAGGGGTGCGGATATCCATGTAATAGATGGTGATATCCATGGCTGGGTTCATTTGTTTAAGTAAAACCGCATTCTTTATTGAATACATGCAGCAGAAATTGGAGCATGATGGTATATAGCGTTTATCACGGGAGCCGACACAGTTGATGAAGGCTAACTTCAGGGGATTTTTACGATCACTGGGACGGATCAGATTGCCTGAAGTCGGTCCAGCCGAGTTATTAAGGCGTTCCATTTCCATGGAAGTGATGACGTTAGGAAAGCGTCCGTAGCCGTATTCGGCCATCACACTCGGGTCAAAGTGGCCAAAACCAGTGGCAACGACAATCGCACCAATATTTTCTCTGACCAGCTGATCTTCCTGGCTGAAATCAATCGCCTCAAGGGGGCCGCAGGCTTCCACGCATTTATAACAATGGATGCAGGCATCCAGATCAATGTTATAAATCAACGGAACCGATTGGCTCATCGGAACATAGGCAGCCTTGCGAGGTGCCAGGTTTATTTCAAAATAATTGGGTACCTCAATCGGGCAAACCTTTGCACAGTCACCACAACCATTGCAGCGGTCTGCCAGAACATGTTTGGCTTTTTCACGTAGTGTAACCTTGAAATTACCGACGAAACCTTCTACTTTGTCGACTTCTGTATAAGTTCGGACATCAATTCGGGGTTGACGCGCCGCGTCAACCATTTTGGGTGCGAGTATTCATATACTGCAGTCCATGGTGGGGAAGGTCTTATTAAGTTGGGCCATGACCCCACCGATAGTCGGTTCCTTTTCTACCAGGATGGTCTCAATCCCCTGTTCAGCCAGATCAAGTGAGGCACTGATACCAGCCACACCGCCTCCGATGACCAGAGCCCTTTGAGTGACTGGGACATCAATCATGTCGAGGGAGGTCAGAAAACGTGTTTTGGCCACGGCTGAAGCGGTCAGGTCTTTGGCTTTTTCAAGCGCGCCTTCTCGATCATGACCATGAGCCCAGGTACATTGTTCGCGGATATTGGCCATTTCCATCAAGAAGGGATTTAAACCTGCTTCTGAAACAGCAGCCCGAAAAGTCGGTTCGTGCATTCGCACAGAACAGGCAGAGACAACCACCCGGTTCAGTTTATATTTTTCGATATCTTCTTTTATCAAGCGTTGCCCCGAATCAGCACAGGCATATAAAGTGTCTGTGGCATGGACAACATCCGGTAGACCTTCAGCAAATTGGACGACTTCTTCAGGATCAATGACGCCAGCGATATTGCTGCCGCAGTGGCAGACGTAAACACCAATCCGTAATTCCTCGTTATTTACTTCGTCAGGTTGATGGCTCATCGAGGGTCCTTCGCTTTGGAGGGAAATTCAAGGCTGCTTTTTACCAGTTTATGCCGGGTACGTTGGGCACGTCGATCAGGGGTTGTGTATTCGAGTGCGTCCTTGGGGCAAATCTTGACACATTGTGGACCTTCTTCAACATCCTCACACTGGTTGCAGAATTCAGCCAGCTTTGTGCGTGGGTTGATGGAAATTGCACCAAAATCACAGGCTTCAATGCACCAGGCGCATCCATCACACTTTTTAGGGTCAATGTGGATGATGCCCGTTTCCTGATCCTGGCTGAGGGCATCCCGGGTGCAGGCGATTACACACGGTGCATTTTCGCACGTTCGGCAAGCAACAGCTGTGATCAATACCTCATCAACCCGAACCGTTCGGATTCTACTGCGGTAAGAATTAAATTCACCGGTTTTAGTGTACGAACAGATATATTCGCACAGCTGGCACCCGATACAGAGTTCGGGGTCACACACAACATACTTATACTTTGATGTGGAAGCAACCATTATTTATCTCCTTATACGCCAATCTCTTCGGCAATATCATCCATACCGAGGTCAACAAGCAAATTTTTGGGGATCAGACCTTCTTCAGTCCAACCCTTGGCTTCATAATAAATTTTCTTGAGGTATTTGAGTTCTTCATCCGTGACAACATGGCCAGCAGATGGGCCGATTGTCATTGGATCGTGTTTCCAACGATAAGGCAGATCATCATCCGCTTCCTTCCAACCTTCACGAATGTTAAAAGCCTTTTTCATGGTATGGGCACGGACACCGATCAGGTCGACATCATCGTAATCGAAATTCCAGCCGGTGGTGGCATTGATCAGTTTTGCAATCGCTGGCCAGGCTCCTGCACGGTCGGCTTTACCTGTGAAGCAGCGTCGGATAAATTTGCACATCGGTAGGGTATCGTAAACAGCTGCATATTCTTCAGAACGAGCCGCTACCTTACCGCGTGTTTCATCAATTGTGAAACGATTGGTCTGTCCTTTAATATCCGGGTCATACGCTGCTGAACGGTTATGGCACCCACCGCGAGTTCCGACGGCCAGTCCTACCGCAAAGGTTTTCAGTGATCTGGCATCATATCCGGGGCATTCGAGTCCTTTGATATTCATAGCCCATTTCCATGTTTCAGCATCGTATTCTTGATCAATGTGTTCGGCGGCAATTCGTGTGCCTTCAGCCAGAATCGCCCCGATACCCTCACGATTGATTATCATTTCAGCCAGGATGACGGCGCCCTCACCGTTTCCAAAGTTTAATTCGATCCCTTCTGGTGCTTTTTCCCCTTTGAAATCCTCTTTTTTAAGGACTCCTTTTTCGAAGCATTCCATGGCATAGGAGATCGTTACGCCCATGGACATGGCATCCATACCGCTGCGATCCGCAATATCGACCAGACGAATGGCTGCGGTCATATCGTCAATCCCGCAGTTTGAGCTGACAGCTTGCAGACATTCATACTCAATCCCGGTCATTGCACCTGCGAAAGGACCTTTCTTCACGAGGGACATTTGCTCACAAGCAATCGGACACTGGGCACAGGCGATTACTTTAACTTTATGATGTTCATCCAGGTATTCACCACTCACCAATTCTGCAAACTCGAATACGCCTTCCTGGTAATTACGAGTTGGCAATAGCCCCATTTTATTCATGTTGAGCATGTTGGTGGATGTGCCGTAGATCCGATATTTTTCCGTATGTGGCCCCTGTGAGGATTCTGTGATATCAAAGGACATTTGCAGAAGGGTTTCAGGATCAGCAACTGTCACACCATGGGTTCCCCGGACTGATACAGCTTTGAGCTTCTTGCTAGCCCAAACTGCACCGTGTCCGGTTCGGCCAGCCTGGCGGCCATCGTTGGTTACATTGGCAAACCGAATCTGATTCTCACCAGCTGGTCCTATGGTTGCTGAACGGATTTGATCATCACCGAATATTTCTCGTATTTCCTCTTCAGTTTCATAGGTGCCAAGACCAAGCAGTTTTTCGGCTGGGAGGTATTCTACACGTTCATCATCAATCAGAATGTGAACCCAATCCTCACTGGCCCCATGAATGACCACACCATCCCATTGAGCACGTTTGAGCGCAATGGAAAACCAGCTTCCCGAAAGGCTATCACCAATAACATTGGTCAAAGGCGACTTTGATGCCAGACCATACTTGCCGCCGACAGGGACCGGTGTTCCAGCGAAGATCCCATTCGCAAAACAAATGGGGTTCCCGGGATCATATGGGTCACAACCTACCTCGATATTTTCCCAGCAGAGTCTTGCAGCCATCGCTACGCCGCCAATATAAACCTTGTACCAGGATTCTGGTTTTTCTTCGACCCAATGTTTACGTTCATTGAGGTCAATGTGCAATATCTTGCCGCTGTATCCGTACATTCAATATCTCTCCTGATTTGGATTTTTTGATGGTAAAAAAAATGGAAAATGGATTTTCGCAGTTAATTGTCCTGATTCTTATAAGAAACATTGATCCACATTATTTATACTGCTGTCTTTGTTCTGTCAATAGTGAAAGATGTAATTATTCACTGCGAATTAAATCAATAAACCCTCGTTAATATTTTCACAAGATTAACCCGGATAATTTTACCATAACCCCATATACCAGATTTATTGTTAAATTAAACACTTACTTCGTCGGGAATGATCCAGCCTGAATTCGGGAATAAACTCGCCGTTTGTGACCTGTAACCTTCATATTGTGTGAAGGCCTCTCTGGGGGAGCCTGTAAATTGTATTTTTCCCTTATCCAGGATGGCCACACGGTCTGCCAGCCCAGCAGCGAATTCGATATCGTGTGTGACTAATAAAATGGTTTTCCCCTGGTCTCGCCAGGATCGAAAGATCTCAGACAGCTCTTGTTTTGCCACGTAATCCAATCCTCTGGTTGGTTCATCTAAAAAGATAATATCCGGATCATGGACTGTGATCGCGGCAAGAGCTGTCCTCTGACGTTCCCCAACAGACAGGTCTCGGGGATAATGGTTATCTTTATCACCAAGGCCAAATTGGGATAGAAAAAATGAGATCGACTCAGGGTTCACAAATTTATCATGATTTTTCAGTGTGATTA
>SKPR01000158.1 GCA_007119455.1 Candidatus Brevefilum sp.
GAAATACTTCGCCAGCAACCATGTCTGCCACATAGACATTTCCCAACTGGTCCATACCAAAGGTGCTGATGCGAAAACCGGTATTGGCCAGAAGCTGGTTTTCCCAGGTATCGCCATTCTGCCGCAGACCCCAGATCCGACCGCTGCAAAAGTCTCCGTAAATGTAGAGGCCTGATAAAGCGGGGAATTCGGAACCCCGGTAAACATATCCCCCGGTCACGGAACAATCATTCGGGAAACCCACCCGGGCATAGGTGTGAACCGGCAGGGTGAGCCCTGTCTGATCGCATGTCGTACCAATCGGATAGCAGACTTCGCCTTCCATGATATTCCAGCCATAATTTTCACCCCCCGGGCTGTGTGCGGGTTGGAAGTTGACCTCCTCCCAATCTCTCTGGCCGACATCGGCGATAAACAGGTCGCCCGTTTGCGAGTCAAAGGAGAAGCGCCAGGGATTGCGCAATCCCAAGGCCCAGATTTCGTCACGATAAGCCGGATCGTCCACAAAGGGATTATCATCCGGAATGGCATAAGGTTCTGTTTCTGCTTCAACATCAATCCGCAGGAGCTTGCCATTCAGTGAGGACGGATCCTGGGCATTTTCGAGCGGGTCGCCCCCTCCACCGCCATCACCTGTGCCGATATAGAGATAACCATCCGGCCCAAAGGCCAGTTGTCCGCCATTGTGATTATCATATATCGGGTGGGGCAGAACCAGGATCTGTTCCTCTGAGGCAGGATCAGCCACATCCGGGTCGGCTGTCAGTTGAAAGCGTGAGACGACATTGTCGCCATCCAGCATGGTGTAATAGACGTAAAAATAGCCCTGATCTTCATAACCAGGCGGAAATGCTAACCCCAACAGCCCTTCCTCATTGCCGCCATCAGATGCCGGTGATTCGACACGATCGGTAATATCCAGAAAGGGTTCACTGTGGATCTCATCGGTCAGGATCATAATGCGGCCGCGTTGCTCAACGATAAAGAACCGGCCGGTGTCATCGCCGGCATGGGTCATGCTCACCGGGCGGTCAAGATTCTCGGCAACGAGTTTGAAACTAAGCGTTTGGGCATTGGTCGTATTTTCAGCAAAAGCGATGTGTGATGGACTGATAAAGCGGTTGATCAGCAACCCGGCCAGGACCGCAAGCGCCAGCAAAAGGGTGAGAAAAATCAAGATGTTTTTTCGTTTTTTTAAGGGGGTTTTCATGGGAAAAACTTTCATTATTTATTGAATCTTTTATATGATTATTATCGTCTTAATCGTCTTAATTTTCAACAAACTGTATTATAATCCTGGGCGACCTGGCGTGGTTTCATTATGCCAGATGCGGTCTGGATTTAAAACCATCACCCTTGCAGAGCTTTTTCCTCAACTAAGGTGATTGGTGAGCAGGTGAAAATTCCTGCTTGCTGACTGCTGGCGTGCGTGGTATAATCCTTCTTCGCGTCAGCAATTGGCGCGGTATTATTCTGAAAGGTAAGGATTGAAAAATGAACCAGGCTGAACTCTTAAAATCAGTTGAAGCACCTGTCAACGAGAACATCCCCCAGCTCTCGCCGGGCGATGCAGTCAGCGTCCACCTCAAAATCAAAGAGGGCGACCGCGAACGCATCCAGATCTTTAAAGGCACCGTGTTATATGTCCGCGGCAGCGGCAACGGGGCCACCTTCACCGTGCGGCGTATCGCCAGCAACGGCGTCGGTGTCGAACGCACCTTCCTGATGCGCTCCCCGCGTATCCAGAAGGTCGAGATCGAACGGCGCACGAAGGTCCGCCGAGCCCGGCTGTACTTCCTGCGCGAACTCACGGGCAAACGGGCGCGTCTCAAACAGCGTTTCTAAAGCGAAACCAACCGTTTCAACCCGGCGGGTGTCCCCCGCCTCATGAACGCCTCATCAGGGCTCAACACCTGGTTCACATCCTGTTGATTCTTGATGGGGTGTTTCTGTTCTGGAGCAACACATGTCACAATCACCACAACCGTTAATCGGGATCACCGGCGGCCTGACCAATAATCAAGCCGGTTCACCCGTCTGCCAGGTCGGGCAGGCATATGTGGATGCGATCCGTAAAGCCGGCGGGCTGCCGGTGATGATCCCGCTTGGGATGGCGATCAATGACATTAAAGCGCTCCTGGCCCGGTTGGACGGGGTGCTGCTCTCTGGCGGCGGGGACATTGATCCGCAGTGCTTCAACGGCCAGCCTCACCCACAGGTTTACGACATTTCACCCGAACGCGACGCCCTGGAGCTGGCCCTGGTATCTGAAACCCTGGCGGCTGACCTGCCCCTGCTGGCCATCTGCCGCGGAATTCAGGTGCTGAACGTCGCCCTGGGCGGCGGGCTTCATACCCACATTGCAGACCAGGTTGAAAACACGATGCGCCATGACTGGTTCCCAGGGTATCCCCGGGATAAGATCGCCCATTCGGTCAGCCTGATGTGCGGGAGCAGGCTGGACGAGATTTACGGCGCGGATGAGATCCGGGTCAACAGCCTCCATCACCAGGCAATCGCAAAAGTCGGTCAGGGGCTGACCGGTACGGGCTTCGCGCCGGACGGACTGGTGGAGGGGGTCGAGATGGATGGGAAGCGGTTTGTGGTGGGCGTGCAGTGGCACCCGGAGTGCCTGGTTGATGATCCCGGTTCGCAGAGTTTGTTCCGGGCTTTTGTGGCAGCCTGCGGAAAATGAGATTTAACCACGAAGGGCAGGATGGATGAAAAATTAACCACAAAGGGCACAAAGGGACACTAAGGGTTTTTGGTTGGGTGAAGGTGTTTGATCTGCACAGGGGGAAAAGATAATTAACCACAAAGGGCACGAAGGAACACTAAGGGGTTTTGGGTGGGTAGAAGTATTTGAACTACACAGGGGGTTGGTGAATAAATTTTTAACCACAAAGGGCACGAAGGAACACGAAGGGTTTTTGGTTGGGTGAAGGTGTTTGATCTGCACAGGGGGAAAAGATAATTAACCACAAAGGGCACGAAGGAACAC
>SKPR01000039.1 GCA_007119455.1 Candidatus Brevefilum sp.
ATTATCGGTTATGGATTAAAAGGCAACCCCCGTGATGAAGCCGCCCATTGGATCAGTGCAATCAACCAATCAGGGGTACCTATCCTGGCGCTGGATGTGCCATCAGGTCTCGATGCAACAAATGGAAGGCCTTCATCATATTGCATTCAGGCAAAGGCCACCCTAACCCTGGCATTACCTAAAACCGGTCTGTTAACAAAGGAAGCCAAACCGTATGTTGGGACCTTGTTTTTAGCTGATATTAGCGTACCACAGCGGCTTTATCAATCTTTGGGAATTACAGTTGGACCGATCTTTCACAAAGCTTCCCTGATTAAAGTTTAGCAATACCAATTTCAACTTTCACCAATTTGGTTCTCCTGATTACAGGGTGTATAATTGGCTGGCAATGAAACTCTTGCTGCGTTTTTCAAGAAGATACTTTTGGGCTTTAGCGGTCACAGTTGTCAGTATGCTGTTACTGGTTGGCGCGCAATTATTGATCCCCTGGCTCGTCAGATCATTAATCGAACTGGTCACTGAATATCAACTCACACCGGACACGATCGCAACGGTCAGGCAATTAACCTTGATCGCTCTGATCACCTTCCTGGCCAGGGGTGTAGTCCAGTTTTTGCGAAGTTATATGGCTCACATTGCCGGGTGGGGAGTCGTTTCGGACGCACGTAGATATGTCTACGAACACATGCAAAGGCTCTCATTGCGTTTTTATGAGGATAAACAAACCGGACAATTAATGTCACGTGTTGTGAATGACACCGACCTTTTCGAACGGATGATCGCCCATGCTGTTCCGGATGTATTGGTTAACATCATCACCTTTGTCGGCATCACCTTTGTGTTGGCAAGTTTAAACTGGCAGCTGACTCTGTATAGTCTGGCCCCAGTCCCGCTGGTGATTCTGGCCTTAATGGGGTTTTCAAAATACGTCAGGCCAGCATTTCGCCGCCGGCAGCATGACGTCGGGGAGTTAAATGCCGTCCTGAATGACAGCATCGCTGGGATTCGTGAGATCAAAGCCTTCAACCGTGAAAGCGAACAACTCGACCGTGTTGAAAATGGGATTGAGCAATATCGGGTGTCGTTATTGACAGCATTACGATTAATGGCGATCTTCCAGCCATTTATTGACTTCTCCACGTCGATCGGTCAGCTGGTGGTAATTTTCTTTGGCGGCCAGTTAGCTCTGCAAGGGATTCTCCCGGTGGCTGACCTGGTGGCTTTTTTCCTGTACCTCGAAATGTTTTACCAACCCATCCGCGCCCTGGGTATGTCCTGGGAGAATGTACAGGAAGCTATGGCCGGTTTTGACCGGGTTGCTGAACTCTTGAACGAACAACCAGATGTCACCGCACCTGCTGATCCCCAACAACTACCCACACCGCTTCAGGGGCATTTAGAATTGGAAAACGTCAGCTTCAGTTACAACGATAACGAAATGGTTCTCGAAGACATTAACCTGGATATTCCCGCCTCACATGTTGTAGCGCTGGTTGGGCCGACGGGGGTGGGCAAATCAACCCTCGTCAGTTTGATCCCACGTTTTTATGATGTACGAACCGGGTTTATCAAATTGGACGGGATCGATATCCGCAATGTGAGTGTTGAAGAGCTTCGCAAAAACATAAGTATCGTTCTGCAGGATGTCTTCCTCTTTCATGGCTCAGTTCGTGAGAATATCTTGTACGGGAATCCAAATGCCAGTGAAGAAGAGATCATCGAAGCCACAAAAGTCGCCAACGCCCATGATTTCATCCAGGAACTTCCCCATGGTTACGAAACCATCATCGGCGAACGTGGCGTTAAGCTCTCGGGCGGTCAGCGACAACGGTTATCCATCGCCCGGGCTGTTCTAAAAGATACGCCGATCTTAATCCTGGACGAGGCAACCTCATCCGTGGATACAGAAACTGAACTGCTGATTCAACAGGCACTCGAGCGCCTGATGGCAGGACGGACAACCATCATCATTGCCCATCGACTTTCGACCATACGCAATGCCGATAAGATTGTGGTATTAAGGGGCAAGGAGATTGTTGAACAGGGAACCCATGTTGAATTGATTGAACAAGATGGGCTTTACAGGCGATTATATACGGTTCAGGAAAAACTGTAATTTACTAACCCCCTTCAAATGCAGGTCAACCGTTATGGTTGTTTCGTAACGGCATGATGGTGTTTTTTCGCTCTTCAATGACGATGAATTCAATATTCCCATTTGCCAGATCAATCAACCTGCGTTTGAATGAATCAAGATACTCACTGATAATGCGGACCGTCAATGTAACATCCGACCCAAATATCTGATCAATCGTAACGCCACAATGATTATTGACCAAGAGCTGAGACCGCTCGAAGAGGGTATACGGAACCACAAACATCAATACCGTTGTGGCAACTTTCTTGGCCTGGGGCATGATGTCTAACACCTGCCGGACGCTGTCACTATAGGCTCTTACCAGACCACCGGTTCCAAGTTTTGTCCCCCCAAAATAGCGCGTGACCACCACCGCAATATCACCCAGACCACTGCCTTGTAAGACAGCCAGGGCGGGTCGACCAGCAGTTCCAGAAGGTTCACCATCATCAGAACAATGGGCGATCACTGACTCACCATGACCGATCAGAAAAGCTGGCACATGATGGTCGGCATCCGGGTATTTATTTTTGATACAACTAAAAAACCTTTGGGCTTCATTAACGCTAAATGCTGGTCCAGCAGTAGCAATAAAACGAGAATTATGATCAAAAAATTCGGACTCGACCCTTCTGGCAGGGATCAGTTTAATTTCATTCATGCGTGAATTCGATGTCGGGCTTTTTTCATATACATGATTTTACCCGATGGAAAATTAATGAAAAGTCACCCGTGGAGAGTGTTGAAAAACAAGTCATTAATTGACGAAAATCGCGAACTATGATTCAATATAGCTAAACTCGATCAGTGAGGTCACAATGCCAAAGAAACGTTATATTGATACCCGGGAACAAAC
>SKPR01000124.1 GCA_007119455.1 Candidatus Brevefilum sp.
CCCACCATATGCCCCTCTGCAACTGCCTTCAGGCGCACCAGGCCGGGCAAGGTCAGCACCCCAATTACATCCCAAAAAGGCCAGTGATCTTCCCGTCTGAAGCAAACTTTTTCGAGATGATTCAGCGATCCATAATCACGCCAATCGGCGATCTGGATCGTCCAGGTTGTGTCCACGGCTGAAGCGGGGTCAGCTAATTTACCCACAGATAAACACCATGTTTTATAAGAAACTTCATTTTATTGATTTGAAACTTCACAAAGACTATTATACCCGGGCTCATTACTGATCCTATCCGGTTAAATGTCCAAAAAACCTTCATGGAAAACACCATCTATTATATTGAATCCGTCATGAATTGTTTTACATTCAGATCTATGAAAATATTGGATAGCAATGTACCATGAGATCCATAAACTTACAGGCAACCATTAACCCTATTTCTACCAAACATCTGCGATGATTGCACCTTGTTAATTCCAATCAATGCCTGGACAGTGAAAAGGTTTATAATTAAAACCAAGTAAAATAAAATATAAATGCCAACCAATAGACCCTTGGCCTCAGAATGAAAATAAAAGTCGCACTAGCCCAATTCAACACCAAACTCGGGGACCTCGATGCAAACCTGCAAAAGCATCTCGACATTATCGATGAGGCTCGCCAGGTTGAAACTGACCTGTTGATCTTCCCCGAGCTTTCTCTGACTGGTTATGCCCTGCAAGACCTGGCCGTCGAAATGTCCATCCGTCCTCACCAGGATGATCCGGTGTTTAACAGCCTGCTGCAAGCCAGCCAGCAGATTGACCTGATGGTGGGTTTTGTTCACGAAGACCGTCGTCACCGGTTTTACATCGCATCTGCATACCTTTCAGCAGGGAAAGCGGTCCACATTCATAACAAAGTCTATCTCCCCACCTACGGCATGTTCGATGAAGGACGCTTCTTTGCTGGGGGTGATTCGGTCCGGGCCTTTGATACCCGCTTCGGCCGGGTTGGCATGCTGATCTGTGAGGATTTCTGGCACGCCTCCCTGCCATACCTGCTCTGGCTGGACGGGGCTGATATCCTCCTGTTTGCCTCTGCCTCACCTGGCAGGGGATTGAATGAAGACCCCCGTCTGAGCAGTTCAGAATGGGTGGAGCATACCAATCGGGCTTATGCTGGCTTGTTCACCAATTTTGTGCTTCATGCCAACCGGATTGGTTATGAAGATGGTCTGAATTTTTGGGGGGGCTCAACCATATTCGATCCAAACGGCGATCTGGTTGTCCGTGCACCGGATTTTGAACCACAGCTCACCACGGCCATCATTGACCTCAACCAGCTCCATCGCACCCGCGCCCGCCTGCCTCTGCTGCGAGATGAACGCACAACCCTGGTTCAAAAAGAATTGGATAGGATTACGGGCAAATCATGATGGATTTAACGATCAACACCACCCTGGCAGAAAAAATCCTGACCGGATTTATTAAAACTGAACTCAACCGGGTCGGGTTCCAGAAAACCTTGATGGGCCTTTCCGGCGGGATTGATTCGGCCGTCAGCCTGTATTTAAGCGCAAAAGCCCTGGGGCCTGAAAACGTTTTAGCGGTCCGTATGCCTTTTAAAACATCCCCACCCGAAACCCTGAACGATGCTCAGATGATGATCGAAGACCTGGGCGTCCAATCCATGACGGTGGATATCACGCCCATGGTGGATCCGCTGATCAACTATTATGATGACATGAGCAAAATCCGCGCTGGCAACATTATGGCCAGGATGCGCATGATCGTGCTATACGACCAGTCGGTTGCCTTCAATGGCCTGGTGATGGGCACCAGCAATAAAAGCGAAATGCTGCTGGGATATACCACCATCTTCGGCGATTCGGCTGCCGCCCTCCAGCCTTTGGGCGACCTGTATAAAACCCAGGTCCGTCAATTGGCCAGGCACCTGGGCGTTCCTGACAACGTGATTGACAAAGCACCTTCGGCTGACCTCTGGGATGGGCAAACCGATGAAGGCGAACTGGGCTTCACCTACGCCGAGGTTGACCAGCTCCTCTACCTGCTGGTCGATCAACGCTACCGTCCCGAAGACTGCGTGGCGGAAGGTTTTGAGCGGGAATTTGTCGACCGGGTTGTGCGGATGATGCGCCAGAACCACTTCAAACGGGTCATGGCGCCGATTGCCAAACTCTCCCAGCGTACCATCGGGTATGATTTTTTGTACCTTCGGGATTGGGGAACCTGAGGCTGCACAAATTATCAAAAATAAACCCCTCAATTTACCTTTTCATCAACCGTTGAAAAAACCTTCATTCTAAATCGCGTTTGCTTTTGGGTGGAAAAAGCGAATAATATTCAGCCACTGGCGAAAAGGTTTGGCGATGATGCTGGCAGGGACCTAAAGCCTCGATAGCTTTACGGTGACCTTCCGTTGCGTAACCCTTGTTACTGGCAAGCTGGTATCCCGGAAATGCCTCGTCTAACTCGATCATCAATATATCACGGGCAGTTTTGGCCAGGATGGACGCGGCCGCAATCGACAGGGAACGTGCATCTCCTTTGACCAGCGCCTTTTGAGGGATGTTGACCTCAGGAAGGGAGAGGTAATCCACCAGAAGATAATCCACCTGGCATCTGAGACCATCCAGAGCTCGCGTCATCGCCAGCCTGGTAGCAGGGGCAATCCCGAACCGGTCAATCTCATTTGGTGACGCAAATCCCACGGCCCAACTCACCCCCCTTTTCTTGATGACCTGGGCCCAGACCTGACGATCTCGGTGCGTCATCTGTTTGGAATCGTTTACGCCACGTAAATGCTCTGGTAGATCAAGTTCACCCGCTGGCAAAACCACAGCGCCAGCTGCCACCGGCCCAGCCAGCGCCCCCCGGCCAGCTTCATCCAGGCCGGCAATAAAGGTCAGGCCCTGCTTCCATAGTTCAGACTCAAATTGCAAATCTGGGCGTTCTGGCAAC
>SKPR01000207.1 GCA_007119455.1 Candidatus Brevefilum sp.
GAAGCCAGCCAGCGGTCGTAGGCTGTGGGTGACCCGCCGCGCTGCAAATGCCCCAGTACCGTCACACGCGATTCGACCCCGCAGCTCTCCTGGATATGGTTGGAGACCTGTTCGCCCATTCCGCCCAGACGACGTGCGCCAGGTGACTCGGTATCCTGATAACGCATTTCACCGCCCTCGGGGTGCGCACCTTCCGATACAGCCAGCAGGCTGAAGTGGGTGCCCCGCCGCACACGTGCCATGATCTTCTGACAGATCACGTCGTATTTAAAGGGGATCTCAGGGATCAGGATCACATCCGCACCGCCCGCCACACCCGCCATCAATGAGATGTAGCCAGCATAGCGCCCCATTAATTCCAGCACCATGGCCCGGTGATGGGCTTCAGCCGTGGTGTGCAACCGGTCAAGAGCCGAGGACGCCATCTGTACAGCCGTGTCGAAACCGATGGTGCTTTCGGTCGCCAATACATCGTTATCGATGGTCTTGGGGATGCCGATGATCGGTGCCCCTTTTTTAATCAGCCCCTTGGCGATGGCCATACTGCCATCTCCACCGATGGCCACAATTACATCCAGATCGAGTTCTGAGATGCGGTTGACCACCTGATCCGAGATATCCTTGGTGACCATCTCACCATCCTCTTCGACCTGGATGGCGAAGGGGTTCCCCCGGCTGGCTGCACCGAGAATCGTCCCACCCAGCGGCAGGATGCCCTGGACTTCATCGTATTTCAGTGGGAAGACGCCGTCCTCTGCCAGGAGGCCTTCATACCCCTGGCGGATGCCAAAGACGCGGTTGTCGTAAATGCCCATCGATGTTTTCACCACCGCCCGGATGGCTGCGTTCAACCCGGGGGCGTCCCCACCGCCGGTCAGGATGCCAATTCGTTTCATGTGTTTACTCCTTAGTGTTGATAATGGTTAATTTTAGGATACCTGATTTTTATAGAGAGTGAATGGGGAATGGTGGATGGATAAATTTAGCCAGGGATCAGGAATCAGGTTCAGGAATAGCGTCTGTAAATGACCTGAGTGGTGAAGTCTGGAAACAGGCGTTAAAAGATGCGGTCGCACCACACATCCAGCGTATGTGATGAGACCGCACCCATCATGCTGATGCGGACCCTCTTGAAATGCCCCCTGCCTGAAAGGATTAAATTAACGATTTTGCCAGCTTCACCGCGCGGCTGGCATCCGGGGCATACCCATCTGCGCCGATCTTCTCGGCATAATTATCGGTGATAGGCGCGCCGCCGATCATCACCTTCACGGAGTTCCGCACCCCTGCAGTTTGTAGGGCGTCAATCGTCGTCTGCATATTGGGCATAGTAGTCGTCAGCAAGGCTGACATGGCGACAAAATCAGGCTGATGGTCTTTGACAGCTGCCACAAAGGCCTCGGGTGAAACATCGGTCCCCAAATCAACCACCGAGAAGCCTGCGCCCTCCAGCATCATGCATACCAGGTTCTTACCAATATCATGCAGATCGCCCTTTACCGTACCAGCCACAATAGTGCCAGCGGGTTTAATATCTGCATCAACCAAACGGGGTTTGAGGATCTCCATGCCGGTCTTCATAGCCCGGGCGGCAATCAGCATCTCAGGGACAAAATATTCTCCCTCTTCAAACAGACGACCAACTTCGCCCATCGCATTGACCATGGCATCGAGCACTTCTCCCGGTGGAACTCCGTCTGCCAGTGCTTTTTGAACATTTTCTTCGGCAGCATCCCGCTGCCCTTCCATTACTGCATTGTATAGATCTTGTAAAACTGCTTCCATGACCGAAATCCTTTCTAAAATAATTTGTTCAATTTCTATTAACGCCCGGGTGGTGGCGCGCCAGTAGAGCCTCGCATCACCAACCGGCAGGGTAAAACGACCTGCTGGTTTTCAGGTATTTCACCCGCCAGAATAGCCATTAACATGCCTGTGGCACGTTCAACAATGGCTTCCACCGGATGATCAACCGTACTCAACCCGGGCCAGACCTGGTTTGATTGGGCCAGGTTGTCAAAACCGCAAACAGATACTTCAGTGGGAACCATGTAACCCATTTCCCTTAATGCATACAGTGCGCCGATGGCCGCTTCATCGTTGCCCCCAAAGATTGCTGTGGGCGGATCATCCAACTCCATGGCCAGTTTGGCAGCGTTATAGCCACCGTCAAAGTTATACAACGATTCCAATACCAGGTCTGCCGCAAAGGGAAGATGATAAACTTCTAAAGCCGCCTTATAACCATACAGACGGTCAATACTGGTGCGGTGATTGCGTGGGCCACTTAAGAATGCAATCCGCCAATGGCCGAGCATGATCAACCTTTCAGTCATCAGGTAGGCACCCTGGTAGTCATCACCTGTGACATATGGGATGTCCGGTGTGCGGTTGAGGGGCGTGATCTGGACGTATGGGACCCCTGATCGGGTCAGAAGATCCGACAGGTAAGGGTCCACATCACAGGGTGGGGTAATCACCAGGCCATCCACCCGCCGTTCATTAATCAGCGCACTGAGTTTTTCTTTGGAGCGTGTATGCGAGGGGAAATAAGACTGGATGAGGATGTCATAATCATGCTGGTAACCGACATCCATCACTTTCGACAATACTGCAGATTGGTAAAACCCCGCTTCATGCAAGAGGATGCAGATCATATAGGCCTTGCGCTGCACCAGGCGCCGGGCTGAAAAGTTAGGTGCATAGCCTAATGCGTCAATGGCCGCCTGAACCTTTTTCCGGGTTTCTTCGGCGACATAAGGTTCGTCATTGACGACACGTGAGACTGTCTTGATCGAACAGTCAGCCAGCCTGGCGACATCCTTGATTGTTGCGGGCATTATCCTTCCTGATTCAGACAACGTTGTCGTAGTGGTGTCCAGTTATAATCTCATTATAATCTGGAATCAGCCGATTGACCAAGGTGTTTTGGGGAGATACTTTTTTATTTACAAAATCAAAGAAAAATTTTGAACTTAACCACGGGTCATACCATAATGCCAGCCTGATAGCGTTGTCATCCTTCCGGAGAGGGATGTGATTAATCGAGTATTGGTGCATAAGACCCATCGCCTGTCAATGAATACCGATTCCTGATTTTTACTTAATGCAGATTGATATATTTTTTAAGGGGGCTGTGTCTGATTTTCTTTTTCTGGAATCCCCCTGAACAAGGACCTGATCAGCCAATCAAATCTTTAACCGGTTAGCCAGCCGGCCGATGATAGGTGTTTCCACAATTATTGCCTCATCAGGGCACATCTCCTGGCAACAATAACATCGAATACAATCCCGGTAGTTATATTCTGGTGGGTTCAATCGCCCATTAACAAACCCGATCGCTTTGGGCTTGCTGGGGCAGACGGTTACACACCGTCCACAATGGGTGCACTTCAGGATATCAATCACAGGCCTGGGGGCGACCCACTTTTTAAGCAATTTTAAATGAAGCCGTTTGGGTCCCGTCGTGCTTTCCGGGGACCGATTGGCTTTGTAGTCATCAATCACAATATTTTCGATAGGCTCACCCAGGATGTCCACTGACTCCGGGTCATAAAGCCCATGGTCCCGAGCCACGATCAGGGTCGGCACAAGCCCAGGATCCAGGTTCATAATCTTGGCTACACAATGATCCAATGCATGGGGGTTTCGTGATAAAAGGATGAGACCCACATGGCGCAAGTCTCCGTTGCGCGGGCCATTGCCCTCCATCCCAAAAACACCGTCCATGATGTGCAGACGGGGTGAAAGCAATTCGGCCAGGTCAACGAGCATCTCGCCCAGGCGGAATTCATCCGGCAACTGGGCATGGAACCCCGCTTTTTGCACACCTGGCAGGCATCCAAACAGGTTCTTTACGGCACCTGT
The DNA here is from genome assembly GCA_007119455.1 of Candidatus Brevefilum sp. GTDB lineage: Bacteria > Chloroflexota > Anaerolineae > Anaerolineales > Anaerolineaceae > Brevifilum. The sequence continues at coordinate 3,868 of SKPR01000207.1, forward strand.
GATCCGCATCAAGGCATGGGTTTTGAACTTTGGCAGGTTGATCACCCCATCCACGTCAGCCAGGGCTTTGGCAATCTGGAATTTCTTGAGCAATATGCCAGAAGGATAAGGCACCTCTTCCATCGCAACAAAATCTGCCAGCTCACAATTCAACTCTTGCGCCACCTGGTGCAAACCCGCCATCCTGGCCGCCAATTGCGGCGATCCAAACCCGGGTGAATCTCCGAAACTCAGCCTGGCACCCCCGGATAGGAATATCCGTGCAACCGAACGGAAAATCTCGGGATGAGTTGTGACCCCCCGTTCAGGATTATCGCCCAATAATAAATTCGGTTTTAATAATAGTCTTTCACCCGGCTGACAAAACTGCGCCAACCCGCCCAGAAGCTCAACCCCCTCAGCAACAGCCTCCGGTGCTGTTTGGTAATCCTCACAACGAATAATGGCCACACGGTGATCAACAAGTGTGTCGCTTGAACTGAACGTCATTCATAAAACCTTTCACCAATAAAACTATCAAATTGTATCATGCCTGGCTCAGCCATCTGTTGCTTGAATCAATCAAGAGGGGCTGAATATTTTCATTCCCACCGTATTGTATGCTCAATCATGGATATAATTAACTTATGACACAGATAAATTTCACCCGGCCGGATGGCAGACGACACGACCAGTTGCGGCCAATCACCTTTGACCCCCACTTCATCGAATACCCGGAAGGCTCGGTGTTGATCAATTGGGGACAGACTCGTGTATTGTGTAACCTGACCATTGAGGAAGGTGTGCCAAACTGGATGGCCGGCCGCGGAAGGGGCTGGTTAACGGCGGAATATGCGCTGCTCCCCCGCAGCACCCTCACCCGGACATCACGCGAAACACATGGCCTCAAAGGACGAACACAGGAAATCCGACGCCTGATCGGGCGCGCATTACGCATGGCGGTCGATCTCGACAGACTTGGCGAACGCACCCTGTTGCTCGATTGCGACGTGATCCAGGCTGATGGCGGCACCCGCGTCGCCGCGATCACCGGCGGTTATGTGGCGCTGGCCCTGGGGCTCGAATCCTTAATCAAATCAGGCCAGGTAGACCCTGACGTGCTTAAAGGTCCGATAGCAGCCGTCAGCATCGGGATCATCGAGGATCATGCTCTGCTCGATCTGAATTATACCGAGGACAGCCAGGCGGATGTGGACCTGAATATTGTTATGGACTCAGAAGGACGCTTCATCGAAATCCAGGGTACTGCAGAAAACCAGCCTTTTGCCCACGAGGATCTTAATAAAATGGTGAATCTGGCAAACGATGCGATCCAGGACATTGTCAAATTGCAAAAACAGATCCTCGTAAAATCTGCAACTTGATAAAATCAAACCGAGACATTAAAACACAAACCCTGTGCCGTGATCACACAGGGTTTGCTGGTTCAGATAGATTTAAGGCTTATTTACGAATCGCCCGGTAGAGCACATATGCGCCGGCTAACAGCAATGCCAGGGGCCAGACCAACCCCAGAAGTTCCGTAGCGCCCAACAGAACCACGATCGCAACCAGCAATAATATGCCTGCCGGATAAAGTGCCCAGTTTAGTCTCCCGGATGGTTTTGGCAGCAGGTAGACCAGGCCAAAGGTCAGTGCTAACCCAAAAAAGAACGCTCCGCCTGCCAGAGCGGTTTCATCGGATACAAAGTTTACACCAGCCAATGTGAGCAAGACCCCACCAGGGATAATGGCCCACCAATGTTCGTTATGGGAAATATAGATCAGGACAAAGGCTAATCCGATAAAACCAAGGAATATGGTTCCGCCCCATGGCTCAGCCAGGGCGTCCATCTGCTGTCCGAAGGTGATCGTCCCAATGGCTATAAGGACGAAGCCTGGAATCAGTGCCCACCATTCCTCTTTATTGAGGATGAAGACCATCACAAAGACCAGCCCACCAAATCCGAACAAGGGCCCCATCAGCAAACCCCAATCCAACACAATGATTCCCAGGTTGTTTAACAGCAGCACAACACCTGCAGCAACCAGAAGTATGCCAGCCACAATCGGGATCAACAGCCGGGTTTTATTTTTTCTCATTCTTCCTCCTATTTTTCATTCACTGTAACTGCTCAGGTCGTTCTGCTGCTGAAGGCTGAGGCCCCAGATTCCCTTCCATGCTGAGTAGTTGCCATCCATTTAATTAAACGCTTATGATAACAAAGCTAATTATAATGCACTTATAATGGGTGGCTCAGCCCATTTGCTGGTGTAATCACATCAAAATTATCCTGGAGCGAACAAGACTAATAATTATAGACATTACCCAGCTTATATTGTAAGATAATAACAAGGGTAAATGTGTAATTTCACACCCAATAAACCAAATAAAGGAGCCTCAATATGCAAGATCTGGTGAAAGATTGGATGATTGATCTGGTGGTTTATATTAACCCCGAGAGCACCGTGCTTGAAGCACTTTCAAGGATGCGGCGGCGATACCTGAACAGCTTGATTGTGGAAAAAACGGATGACAACCCGCAATACGGTATTGTCACCTCAACAGACATTTGTGACAAAATTGTAGCTCAGGGACGCAACCCAGCAAAAACCAAAGTCAAAGAAATAATGACTTCGCCTCTGATGAGCATCAACCCGGATCAAACCATCTTTGAATGCGCCAAGTCAATGAGTGAACACCATATCCATCACCTTCCGGTTGTGGACGAAGCCGGGAATATTATTGGCATGATATCGGCGACAGACTTTCTGGTTGTGGCCGAAGCCCTCGGCCATGGAGATGGTGATCGCCTCCTGCGTTGAGACGGATTAACAGGATATAACCTGTAAAATAAGAAGAAACACAGTCTGAACACCTCGGATTTTCAACGATACTCGGCATGATTCATGCTATAATTTGAATCCGGGATCATATGAATAAAGCGCAAGTGAAACACCTTCATTTTATTTCAGGTGTGCTGCTTTTTTTCGGGGTTGTAATATTCGGTCTTGCTTTTCAAGGATGTCAGTTGGTTAATTTTAACAATGGAAATGATATATTTTCCAATTCATCCAACACCACATCCACTCCAACCAGAAACAGCGCGCAAACCTCTCCACGGTTGGATCCGGCTGGTCAAACAGTTCGTGAAACCCCTGAAAACGGTTACCACCCCATCTGGGGTTCCTTCGCGCCGCCCAGCATCAACCCTGCAACCCCCATACCACCACCCCTTACAGACCTTGATATTGATGATGAGGTGATGATATGGATGTTATTGGGAACAGACACCGAGCCACCCTTCACAGGCCGGACAGAAGCCATCCACCTTGTTTTCATCAATCCAAGGTTTTCAAAAGCCAGCCTGGTGTCAATCCCGGGCGATTTGTTCGTTTACATACCCGGTTACACGATGCAGCGTCTCAATATCGCTTACTCACTCGGTGGAATTGAGACACTGCGCGAAACCCTGGCTTATAATTTTAATGTCAGACCGAGCCGGTTTGTTTTAGCCCACCCGGGTGACTTTCAATGGCTGGTCGATGACTTAAATAAAATTGAAGTCACCATTTTTTATCCAATCCCCCACCATTGTGGTGGAATTCGGGCTGGTTTGATTGAGATGGACGGTGCCCTTGCATTATGTTATGCCAGTTACCGGGATGGCATGGATGAAATCGACCGTATGCGTCGGCAGCAACAAATGCTGCGCGTGATCTACCGGAAACTTACCAGAGATGGCAATCTGATCCAGATCCCAATCCTGTTTACCAGTTACCAGGGTTGGGTAAAAACAGATTTTTCTCTGGAAGAGTTGCTAGGATACATACCACTGGCACTCCGGCTCGGTGATACAGAGCGGATCGGCTATTACATGCTGGGCTGGGACCAAATCTCGCTTTGGGACCTTCCCGATCACAGCCAGGCACAGGTATTCCTGCCGGATCAAGCCAGTGTCAGGGACCTTCTACAACAGGCGATTAATGATGTGATGACACCCAAACCGCTAACCGATCAGGTTCGGACTCTCGAAGCGCAACTGACAGCAGCTTACCAGGTTACCGCTTCAGCAATTCCGACATTAACACCCACGCCAACAGCAACCCCGGATATTCCGGTGACACCAGAAATAACCCATACGCCAGTAATAACCTTTACACCACAACCCACCCCGGAAGCCACCCTTCCAGGTTACCCATAAACCAAAAACGGCCATGTTAACCCAAACGCAAAAACGCATCTTAAAATCAATTTTCGCCACGGTGTTCCTGGTTTGCGTTTTATTAGGCCTGGCCAACATCCAGACTGATGAAGTCACTGCCCGTGATATGTTTTCAAATATCCCTGAGCGCAAGGCCGTGATTAAAATTCCAATCACCACCTATGAGTGGTGGTTGCTGACCTGGAGTCGTTCACAGCTTGTTTGTCAGGTTTTCGTGGAACATGAGAGTTGGCCCACGGCTGAGGAGGTCAGGTTTTACTGTGGCGACCAGGTCATGCGTGACTGGTTGGGGACTTCAGCCTGTGATCTGTCAGAAAATGTCACCGAATCAGTGCACTGCCCTGGTTTTTATTTGCACCTGGCCAGTATCACTCCCGGCGTACGTGAGATCGAGGTGGATTTATTACCGCCGGAAGTGATGATTGATATCGCCGGTTGCGAACTCCAACCGCCCGAGAACAAATGTGATAAACTGCCAAGGCTGCAACTGATTGCCGAAGAACCGCTTCCCAACGAACATATCATCAGCATCCAGGGCTTCATCGGTTCAGAACCCTTCTCCTGCCAGGGAAATGAATGCACCGTTCCCCTTCCAGCCACCAGGTCTTCAGGGGTTCAGGTTAGATTCTGGGCAGAATCCAGCTTTGGTGATTCATCTGAAGAATATACAGCCCAAATCAGGGTTGTTCCTTGGGGTGATTTCGTGGCACCCGATGTTAAAACAGACGATGAACCGTTATGGTATGTCGATGTCATCAGCACACAATACCTGGGGGGCACAACATCCACCTGTGCACACATTTGGACCGCGTTCCCCCCTGTGGGCGGGCCGGCAATCTGGCTCACAACACCAGACCATCCGGATGCCCTTATTTCCAGCCAGCCCTTTTATTACCTGGGGGGATCTTTGATCACTCAGGGTCTGGTGGATGTGAGCGAATGCCCGGATGGTGGTTTGCAGCCATCGGGAGTTGCCAATCAGTGTGGATTGGAAGCTGCCAGACCGCTGATTAATAACTGGCAGAATCAATTTGACAGCGAAATCATCCAGGTGGCAAAGGACACTGGTGTCCCAGCACAACTGATGAAAAACATTTTCAGCCGGGAAAGTCAATTCTGGCCTGGTTTTTCAGCTTCTCTTAAAGAAGCCGGACTCGGACATCTCAGCGAACTTGGTGCCGACACTGTCCTGTTATGGAACCCCAGCTTCTTCGCCCAGTACTGCCCGCTTGTGCTTGATACGACCATTTGCCAGCGGGGGTATGGCAACCTAGATATCGCTGAACAGGAGATGTTGCGGGGGTCCCTGGTTCAAAAGGTTGACGCCGCCTGCCCAGAATGCCCCCATGGCATCGACTTGAGACAGGCCAATTTCAGTGTCAGCATCTTCGCACGCAGTCTTCTGGCGAATTGCGAACAGGTCGGGCAGATCATCTTTAATACAACACGCCGCCCGGCTGGCGAAGTTGCCCTCTATGAAGATCTATGGCGATTTACACTGATCAATTACAACGCTGGCCCAGGGTGCCTATCGCATGGCATCTCTGAAACGAATGCCCAAAATCTACCTTTAACCTGGGTAAATGTTTCAAAGAATCTTGAACCCGGTGGATGCCAGGCCGGCATTAAATATGTAGAAGACATTGCCGGAAGATCATTGCCGTCCGAGGCATCGATAACACCAACCCAACCAACCCCCGCAACTCATACACCAACCCCCACCCCTGATTTTCAGGGTTATCCTCCACCTTAACAAAAGATCAAATCGCTCACTTAAACTGTCAAGAACGCCCCAATTAAAAGAAAGCGCCCTCCAGTTTCTTGGAGGGCTAAAAATACCATGCTTTTTGCTTATGCTCTCATTTTAAGCAATTTCACCTTATGATTGAACATCCTCCCCGGATCTCAGCGACCGCAACTGTGCTTCCAATTCAGCACGTTTTTCATCAGCCGCACGGTTTACTTCATCCTGAAGATTTTTGAAGTAGTCATTAATCTCCTGGCGGGTACTTTCTCCTGTCCCGGGTGCAAATAAGAGTGCCAGACCCGACCCAACAAGACCGCCCAACAGGGCCCCGAGAACCAAATTACCAAATTTCCGCATGTTGACCTCCGTCTTTTTTCATATTGATCTCTTGATTTAATTATAGCGTATCCCGAGATGTTTTGAAATAAGCTTTTTGGAGTCCTTGGCTTGCAGATCCATAATACCCATAATTAAGGGTAAGGAAATGCCAACAATGCAATACCAAAGCACATGCTAATCGCCGGAATGATATTCTTTTGTTAATGATCCTGAGGTTATCAGAGAATAACCTTTTCAGCCAATATAGAGGTTAGATATTCGTCATTTGCGAGGCAAATTCTGCCAGGGAAGTCGCCCGGATGGTTGACAGACGCTTGACCACGTCCGCCCCGAGATTGAAAGCCTCACCTCCGAAACCGGATGAAATCGCTTCACCGGGGTTGTCCAATAAGGCCTGCCGAAATGACCCGTTGATCACAGCAGCGGTCAAAAGACGACTAAACTCTTGCTGGATATGGAAATTCTTGGTCATAATGTTTAATTCTCCTGTAAGATAGCTAGTTCTTGTTTTTCTTCTGATCGTTTGTTTTGAAGCAGGAACCCAACGACTCCAGCAGAAATCAGGACATCACCAATGCTAAAAGCAACTCGATATGAAAACCAATTTGGAATCGTCAGAATATCTGACAGTATCCATAAAACGGTGTTCTCTCTGGTCATTACGAGGTCTTTACTGAAACCCCGCCGGGCCCCAATTTCCCAATAAGTATCAGGAACACCCATCGAACGCAGTGTTTCCGGAGAAATTGGCATCCAACCGCCGTTGAGGCTGATGACCACAAAATTGAGTAACAGGCCTAACCCGAGCATCCACATGAATGGCACTTTCCGGTTCAACCACACGAAAACCAGCAATAATAATTGTGTGCTGATTTGAATGTATGGTATCCACAAATCGGGGATCCTCGCCC
>SKPR01000131.1 GCA_007119455.1 Candidatus Brevefilum sp.
TATGCCGAAGCCTTCCACACGCTGGAGTTCCGGCACGGGCCCATGTCCATGGTGGATGAAAGCACCCTGGTCATCGGGCTATTTGGCGATGCCGGCATTGACGAGGATGCAAGGGTTCTACAAGAGATGGCAGAAAAAGGTGCTCAGACGATTGCTATTGGCGATCTAACCAGCTCAAAATACGAAACTGGCCTGACGATCAACCTCAACGCTGAGCTACCTCTCCTATGGCGTTCGGTTTTGTATTTACCGACCATGCAATGGCTGGCCCACGAAAGAGGCGTTCATAAAGGTCTTGACCCCGATCAACCGCATCATTTAGAAGCCGTGGTGGTGTTAGATGAATGAAATAAAAAAATTACCGGATCAATTTGACCTCAAAGAACTCCTGACCATCGATCAGGTGCGAGCGAATATTGCGGTTGAAGATTGGGAAGAGGCGGCTGATATAATCGGTGAATTACTGGTTGAAGCCGAAAAAGTAGAACCTGAATATGTTGAAAAAATGAAACAGGCCCTCGATGACATGGGACCTTACATGGTCGTTGCCCCGGGTGTGGCCTTATTGCATGCCAGACCTGAAGACGGTGTGCTGGAACCCTGTGTCGCCCTGATCACCCTGGAAGAACCGGTCGAATTTGGCCACGAAGAGAACGACCCGGTCGATATCGTCTTCGCTTTTGGGGCAACGGATAAAGAATCCCATATCCCGGCTTTAAAAACATTAGCAAAACAATTAAAAAGTAAAGACGTGATCAAAGCCATTCGTTCAGCCCAAACTGACGAAAACTTACATGAGGCGTTTTTAACCACACATGATGAATAATAATCAAGTGAAAAGGATTAAGGAGGAATAAATGCGTATCGCCACATTATGCGGCATGGGTTTTGGCACCAGTATGATGCTGAAATTATCGGTTGAAGATATCCTTGAAGAAGAAGGGATTAAGGCCAAGGTCGAATCCTGGGACCTTGGCTCACATAAAGGTCAGCAAGCTGACATTATCGTTGCACCTGATGATATGGAAAGACATCTCAAAGATTCAGAAAGCAAAGTTGTGCTCATTTCGCGGCTGACTGATGAAGAAGAGATCAAAGAGAAGTTGATGAAGGTTATCCGTGAAATGGAAGATTAAATCCCCCCAGGCAGGTAATTAAGGAGGTGATTTCTGGATAAGCATAATATTTTTTTATTAGAGCTACTCAAAATATTATGAAAAATGGAGGATATAATGGCAGTTTTAGACTTTCTTGTTGAACTTTTTACACTACCATCGATCATCTTAGGTCTGATCGCATTGATTGGTCTGCTGGTTCAGAAAAAAACTTCTGGTGATGTGATCACCGGTACTTTAAAAACGATCCTTGGATACCTGATCATGGGTGTCGGTATCGGTGCTATTATCGAATCGCTGATCCCAATCCAGGAGTTGTTTGAAACAGGCATCCCGGTTGAAGCTTTCCAAACCTTCGTCTCCTTTGATGAAGGCGTGGTGGGTGCGGTACAGGATGCCAATGTCGGTGGGATTGGGGCAGCCATCGCCTGGACGATGCTGTTTGGTTTCATATTCCACCTTATCTTAGCCCGGATCACCAAATTCAGATATGTTTACCTCACCGGTCACATGATCTGGATACACGCTGGCGCATTTGCAATTCTGTTCTTCTCCTTCGGGTTTAACCTGTTCTGGACGGTGTTACTGGCATCCATTGTCGATGGGATTTACATGACCCTGGCACCTGCGCTGGCCCAACCGATCATGCGAAAAATTACGGGGGATGATAAAATCGCATTCGGTCACGGGCAAACTTTACTCAATATGCTCTGTTCCTGGGTTGGCATGCTTGTCGGCAATCCTGATGATACAGCGGAAGATATAGAGGTCCCCGAAGGTTTGGATTTCTTCCGTGATATGGCTGTATCCATGACCATTGTGATGGTCATCGTTGCACTGGTCGGTGCCATTCTGGCCGTCACGCAGATTGGCGTTGGTGGTGTCCAGGAAGAAATCAGCAATGGCCAGAACTGGATACTCTTTGCGCTGCTCCAGGGCCTGGGTTTTACAGCCGGTGTACTGGTCCTGCTCCAGGGTGTCCGAATGTTGATCTCAGAGATCGTCCCGGCCTTCAGAGGTGTTGCTCAAAAGGTAATCCCCGGTGCGAAACCCGCACTGGATGTCCCTGTGATTTTCCAGTACGCACCTAACTCATTGATCATCGGGTTGATTGTAGGGACCATCGCACAGATCCTGGCCATGTTTGCTTTAGGTCTGATTGGGTGGCCCGTCCCACTCCCCAGCATGATCGTCGCCTTCTTCGCCAGTGGCGCGGGCGCTATCTTCGGTAATTCAACCGGCGGAACCAAGGGTGCAATTGCCGGTGGTTTTATCTGGGGGTTTGTGGGCTGGTTTATGGTCAGTTTCGCCTACCAAGCCCAGGTGTTTGGAGATCTGGCAGAATTAGGTGCGACAGGCCTTGGTTTCACCGTACCTGATGCGATCATCCCGGGCATCATCATCTGGCTCATTGCCAGACTGTTCGGGGCTGCATAAGTAAACGATCAAAACTTCAGGAAGGGAACAAATCCCTTCCTGAATTATTTTTCATTATTTAAATTATCATAGCAAATAGAGGTGGACTTTGTGAAAAAACTGGTTATCAACGGCAAAATTTTATCACCCAAACGCCTACCGGAAGGGACTGCCATATTAATTGAAGGTGATCGGATCAGAGCAATTGATCAATTGGGTAACTTCCCGCAAGATATCGAAACACTGGATGCAGGCGGCAAATGGGTCACCCCGGGTCTGATTGATATCCACGTCCATGGCGGTGCGGGAAGTGATACCATGGATCGGGGAGCCAAAGCCTTGAAAGCGATGTCGCGCTTTTTCGCGACGACTGGTGTGACCAGCTTCCTGCCAACCACCGGCGCTGCCACAAA
>SKPR01000250.1 GCA_007119455.1 Candidatus Brevefilum sp.
GAGTCACTCAAGGCAATTTCAAGGTCAGCCTCAGCAATTTCACGTTCAGAATAATCAGATCTACAGAAATTAAGGTTTGCGAGAGCTGTGTTCAATGCCTGGAGTGTGCGCGCGTCAGGATTGAAGTTATAAACCTGTTCGGCTCGTTCATATGCTTCTTCCAGGTCCTCAAGGCGTTCATCTGAACAGCGATTGAAATTCATCCGTCGCCGTCTATTCTCGAGGTTTTCCAAAGCATCCTCTGCATTCAAAAGGTCCAGCCTGGCCTGAGCGAGATCGGCTTCCCAGTTCTGATACAGCTCATCCAGGGCGTTTTGGGCATTGATCACATCAATCTGCGCCTGGAGAACATCAACCGATAATGAATCGGGATCGAGGGCAATGATCAAATCATCTTTTTGCACCAGATCACCAACGGAAATATTGACTTCGCCTACAGTTCCACTGGTTGTCCAGGTCAGAACAGCCGATTGTGAAGGCTGAACAGATCCCGTTCCATATATAAAGGCGCTTAAATCTCGACGCTGGTAGGATTCTGTTTCAAGGCTGGCTGCCAACCGGGCAGCCTGTTGCCTGGCATCAATCACACGCCAGCCTACGAATAATGCAACAACCACCCCAAGACCTATAACAATCCATAACCATGTTCGCCGTTTCTTTTTCGTTTGTCCTGCTTCTTTCACGTTCTTCCTCCGAATTTTTTCTTTATATTAATGCACAATGAATAATACCCCTAAGTGAAATCGGTCACCAGCCTTTGTGACAGGTGTCATCAGAATACATTACACTGGTCAATCTAATCGTCAATGGTCGTCACGATGAAATAAATTATTAATATGTTAAGATAATGACATGGACGCTAAACAACAACTTGAACCAGGCCTGCTTAAAACCTACCGGTTACTGGTCTGGGTCCTTGTGGGAATATCCGTTTTCCAGTCAATTTCAATGATATTGCGAATCGGATTTGGAGATCTGACCATTCATCCCATCTGGATTTTTCCACTGGGCAACCTCCTGATCCTGGGATTATTGTATTGGCCATGGGCGCGAAAAAATACCGGAAAATTCTTTGTGCCAATTTTGGTGACACTGGCAACAGTCGGTGGAATTTTACGAACATACCTGATTTCAATGGTTAGGATAGCACCGGATGTGACCATCTCGATCCTGGTTGAAGGACCTCTGACCCGTACTTATCCTTTTGAGCTTTATGAGTTCAGCCTGGTCGTGGCCTCCTGGCAATTGATTCCGCTTTTATTTATCCCTTTGATGATGGTTGCCTGGCAATATAATTTTAAAGCTGTAATTGGTTTTGTCGCAGCCTCCACACTGCTCGAAATGGGCATCTTCATGACCATTCTCAACAGTGGGGACCGATTTGTGGCGATCTTCAGTGTTTCGGGGATCTTATTAATCCGCACGATTACCTTCCTTGTGGTCGGCTTTTTAGTGTCAAGGATGATGGCTGCGCAACGACAACAACAACGTGAATTGCGGCAGGCCAACCAACAACTGCTGGGTTACACAATGACCCTCGAACAGCTCACCACAACCCGCGAGCGCAACCGTCTGGCCCGGGAGTTGCATGATACCCTGGCACACACCTTGAGCGGCCTGGCAGTCCAATTAGGTGCAATCAAGGCCCTCTGGGAGCGAGACACACCAGAAGCCAAGGAGAAACTCGACATCGCGATCCAATCGACCCGGCAGGGCTTAGAAGAGACCCGGCGCGCCCTGCAATCCTTGAGGGCGGCTCCATTGGAAGATCTTGGCCTCAACCTGGCCATTCGGGATCTGGCAAAAACAGCTGCAGCCCGTGGCGGCTTTTCACTATCGATGGAAACAGATAAACTACCCGGAGAAATACCACCCAATATCAGCCAGGCTTTCTACCGGGCTGCCCAGGAAGCACTTGAAAACATTGTGCAACATGCCCAGGCCCAAAATGTTACCCTGATCCTGCGTTACACGGAAAAACAGCTCATTCTCCAGATCACCGATGATGGTGTCGGTTTTGATCCAAACCAGATAGATCCGCATGATTACGGTCTGCGTGGTTTACAGGAACGGGCAGCGTTAATTGACGGTCAGTGCCTGATCGAAAGTCAGCCCGGTCGCGGGACAACCATTATCTTCAGCACAGGAGTGACCCAATTATGATCAACGTGTTAATTTGCGATGACCAGGTCCTGGTCAGGGAAGGGTTGAAAACCATCTTGAGCACAGCCGATGCTGAGATCAATGTGGTTGGTCTGGCCCGAGATGGGGCTGAAGCTGTTCAATTGGTAGAAGAGACCAGACCCGACGTGGTTTTGATGGATCTTAAAATGCCAGTCATGAACGGTGTCCAGGCCACTCGCCAGATTAAGAAAGCCTATCCTGAAATACACATCCTCATCCTCACGACATATGATGCAGACGATTGGGTTTTTGATGCCATCCAGGCCGGTGCAGATGGGTATTTACTGAAGGATGCAGGCCAGGAAGCGTTGATTAAAGCCATTCAGGATACGGCTGCAGGGCGTACACCTGTAGACCCAGGCGTGGCAGGGAAAATATTCAAGCAGGTTGCCCGCCATTCTACAATTCGGAAAAATGATCTGGCCGAAAAGCTCAGCCCCCGAGAAAGAGAATTGCTCGCACTTCTGGCCCAGGGATTTACCAATGCTGAGATTGCTGACCATCTATTCCTTTCTGAAGGCACCGTGCGCAATTACCTGAGCAGCGTGTTTGCCAAATTGGGCGTTTCGGACCGAACACAGGCTGCAGTACTGGCCATCAAACACGGGCTTGCGGATAAGAAGTAAAACCAAACCAAGATTAAATTCCCTACCACATTTCCATTCATTTCATCAGCCAGAGGGTCAACAATGGCCAATTTTTCCGGCTTTTTTCTTTGCCTATCATTCACATCCAAAAAACATCCACCCACATAAA